>JAAYMM010000052.1 GCA_012521335.1 Bacillota bacterium
CTGGCAGAATCGGAAATTGTAGGATAAGGAATTGTTTGGTATAATAGCGGACAGGAGGTGTGAGCGATGTCAGAAAACGAACGCCGCAACGAGTTGGGCGATCTAAAGATTGCCAATGAAGTCGTGGGAATTATCGCCGGCCTAGCTGCCACTGAAGTACCGGGTGTGGCAGGGATGAGTGGCGGTATCGCCGGAGGCATTGCTGAGATGCTGGGGCACCGCAACTTGTCCAAAGGCGTTAAAGTGGATGTTGGCGCGCATGAATGCGTGGTTGACCTGTTTGTGATTATCGAATATGGCTACAGCATTCCCGAAGTGGCTAGGCAGATCCAAGAAAACGTCAAGCGCGCCATCGAAGTAATGACCGGGCTGGACGTGATGGAAGTGAATCTGCATGTACTGGGCGTGCACTTCCCCCAGGATAAGAAGGGAGAAGAGGAACAGGCGCCCGCAGCTAGGGGGAAGTGAGATGACCGTTCTCGACAGGGTATTTTTGGGAGTATGTGTTCTGGTGCTGGTGATCTCTGCTGGCTTGGTGGCGGCCACTCTGCTGGGGAGCGAAGTGCTTCTAGAGTGGTTGTCGGCGCCGAGCTTCGGTTTTGATGGTGCCTTAGTCGCCATCATTCTCGTGCTGTTAGCGGCCTATCTGGTGGTAATCATCGGCCGCGTGGAGACCAGGAAGTACATCGTTTATCCAAGGGAATTGGGTACGGTGCGCATCAGCGCAGAATGCGTGGAGAGCCTGATTGTGGAGGCCGCGGGCCAGATTCCCGGTGTGGAACAGGTGCGGGCTTCGTTCACGGATGTTGTGAATCCCAAAGTAACCCTGAAGGTTACGGCGTTTCCCGATTACAATTTGGGGGAGCTTTCTGAGGAAATTCAGGAAACCGTGAAGGCCTATGTGGAGAGGACCGTGGGAGTGGTGATCCAGGAGGTCGATGTGTCCGTTGTGGGGATCTCCAAAAGAACCGACACCGAACTCCCTGGGATAGCGTAGGGGGTGTGTGCAGTGAAGGAAAGGCTTGCGGCCATACTTGCTGCCCACATGGGCAAGATCTTTGGTGCGCTGTTGGGTCTCCTTGTAGGCTGGATCTTCATCGCCTACGGGATCCTGAAGGGTTTGTTCGTGCTGCTGTGCGTGGTGCTGGGACTGTATTTCGGCGCTGCCCTGGACTCCCCGGAGAGGTCCGACCGTTTTCTTGGAAGATTTTTGAGGTGATAGCCGTTGAGTAGACGTCTGGCGCGCCAGGTGGCCTTTCAGACCCTCTTTCAAATTGATCTGGCCAAGAGCGATGTAGAAACGGCTCTGCGGCAGAGATTGGAAGATGCGGAGTTAGATGCTGAAAACGAGGAATATGTGAAAACGGTGGTGCGGGGAGTCATCCAGCAGCGGCCTGCCCTTGATGCTCAGATTTCTGCCGTTTCCAAGGGCTGGCAGGTACACCGGCTTGGTTATGTTGATCGCAGCATACTGCGCTTAGCTATTTATGAGATCGTGTTTATGGATGACATCCCGGTGCGGGTTGCTGTCAATGAGGCTGTGGAGCTGGCCAAAGAGTTTGGCGACGAAGAGTCGCCGAAGTTCGTCAATGGGCTGTTGGGCACTGTGGTCCGGGATGGAGGCTTTGTATGAGAGTCTTCCTGGGCATTGACACGAGCAACTACACCACATCCATGTGCCTAATGGGCGAAGATGGGAAGATTATCGCCGATGAACGCATTGTACTGCAAGTAGCTTCTGGTTCGCGGGGACTGCGCCAATCAGAAGCTTTATTTCAACATGTGCAGAATCTGCCCAAGCTCAGCGCCCAGCTGCAGCCGGCCTTGGCGGGCTGTACACCAGCCGCTATTGGCGTTTCTACAAGGCCCAGGCCGCAGGAGGACTCCTATATGCCCGTTTTCCTGCCCGGTTGGAGCTTGGCTCACAGCTTGGCCAACCTGCTGAGAGTGCCCTGCCACGAGCTGTCCCATCAGGAGAACCATATTTGGAGCGGAGTGGCCAGTGCTCCGGGTCCAACGGGCCTTGAGTTTCTGGCCATCCACCTTTCTGGCGGAACCACAGAATTGACCCATGTGCAGAGGGACAAGCATACGCACCTGCTGGATGTGGAGCTGTGGGGCGGGACTTCTGATCTGCACGCGGGGCAGTTCGTGGACCGCCTGGGAGTGAGGCTTGGCCTAGACTTTCCTGCAGGGGAGGCCTTGGAAAAGTTGGCCGGCCAGACAGCAGAGGTCGTGCCCGTGCCCACCTTTCACCGGGAGGGCTTGGTCAGTTTTTCCGGCCCCTTAACTGCCCTGGAAAGACTTGTGGGGCAGGCGGAGCCCCCTGTTTTAGCCCGTTCCTGCATTTTTTCCATCGCGCGCACCTTAGTCAAATGGATCCGCTGGGCGGAAAGCCGGACGGATTGCCGGGAACTGCTGCTGGTGGGCGGAGTGGCCTCCAATGCGCTGATCCGCGCCGAGCTGAGGCGCAGGCTCCCCGGCTGGAAGCTGTTCTACGCTGCTCCCCGCTACAGCGTGGATAACGCTTACGGAGCGGCCTATTTCAGCGCCCTGCGGGAAGGAGTCCCGCTGTTACCTTCGGCTTAGGAAAGGGGAATGCCGGTGCAGCCAATCACTGTCAGTGAACTGACCAAGCGGATCAGTTCTGCCCTTGCCGACCCTGTGTTCCAGAACCTGGCGGTGGAAGGGGAGATCTCCAACTTCGTTCACCACACCTCTGGGCACATGTACTTTTCCCTCAAGGATGCCCACAGCCGGATTAAGGCCGTCATGTTCCGCAGCCGCAATCGTCTGCTGGCCTTTGTGCCCAAAAACGGAGACACTGTTATCGCCTTCGGTTCCCTGGGAGTGTACGAATCCAATGGAGAGTACCAGCTCTATGTAGAAATGCTCTTCGCCCAGGGAGTTGGAGATCTGCATCTCGCCTTTGAGCAACTCAAGGCCAAGCTGGAACAGGAAGGGCTTTTTGATTCGGCGCGCAAGAAGCCTCTGCCTGCGTTGCCCCGCAAGATCGGAGTGATCACCTCGCCCACTGGAGCGGCTCTGCGGGATATCATCCGGGTGCTCACCAGGCGCTATCCTGGAGTACAGGTATTGGTCTTTCCTGCCTTGGTTCAGGGCGAAGGGGCGCCGGAAAGCCTGATTAAGGCCCTGCAGCTGGCCCAGACCAGCGACTGTGATGTGCTGATCATGGGCCGCGGAGGAGGTTCTTTTGAAGAACTCAACGCCTTTAACGACGAACAGCTGGCGCGGGCCATCGCCCGATCTAATATCCCGGTTGTCTCCGCGGTGGGCCATGAGACTGATTTTACCATCGCTGACTTTGTGGCTGATTTGCGGGCCCCCACCCCTTCCGCCGCGGCTGAACTGGTGGTACCGCTGCAGGAGGAACTGCAGCGCGCCGTGGCTGCCCTGGAGAGGCGCCTGGCGGGGGCATTGGAGAGGAAGATCAGCGCCGAGCGGCGTTTCTTAAGGCGGCTGACCAGCAGTGCCGCACTGCAGAGGCCCGATTACCGGGTAAACCAGCTGCGGCAGAGGTTGGATGATCTGTTAACAGGCTTAACTCTGCACAGCACCCACAAGCTGGCTCTTCACCGCAGCCGGCTGGGCAGCGCGGCAGCTAGGCTGGAGACCCTTAGCCCACTGAATACACTGGGACGGGGCTATGCCATCTGCAGCGATGAGCAGGGGAGGGTGCTCCGCAGTGCAGACCAGGTAGACCCGGGCGATACGGTGAACGTGACGCTCTATCGAGGACGTCTGCTGTGCAGGGTAGAAGGGAGATTTGGACATGAGCGAGATGAAGCTGGAGGAGCTTAAGTTTGAACAGGCCATGGCCCGCCTGGAAGAAGTGGTACGCCTGCTGGAGCAGGGCGAGACCACACTTGATGAGTCGCTGGCCCTGTTTGAAGAAGGTGTGAAGCTGGCCCGTTTCTGTCACGAGAAGCTTGATGAGGCAGAGGCGAAAATCGAGATCATGGTCAAGGAAGGACGCATCGAACCGTTGGAGGTGGAGGAAGAATGAGCGGGCTGCCTCAGGGGTGGTTGAAGTACGTTCAGGAACTGGAAGAGATTCTGGCTCAAGCTCTACCTTCAGCGGAAACATATCCGCAGGTACTGCACGATGCCATGCGCTACTCCACTCTCGGAGGCGGGAAGCGGCTGCGGGCCCTGTTGGTGATGGGAGCCTGCGCCGCGGTGGGTGGCGATGTACAGAAGACGGGCGGGCTGGCTGCGGCGGTGGAGATGGTCCATGCCTATTCGCTGATCCATGATGACCTCCCCTGCATGGATGATGATGATTTCAGGCGGGGCAAGCCTGCGAATCATGTCAAGTACGGCGAAGCTATTGCTGTTCTTGCCGGCGATGCGCTCCTGACTGAAGCCTTCGCCGAACTGGCGCGGATGCCTGAGAAATACGGAGTGCCGCCCGAAGTGACGGTGCGCATCGTAGCCGAATTGGCCCACGGGGCTGGTTCCCAGGGCATGGTGGGAGGACAGGCGGTGGATATCCTCAGCGTTGACCAGCTCCCCGATGAACAGACCCTGCGCTACATTCACACGCACAAGACGGGAGCCCTGTTCAAGGCAGCCCTGCGCGGCGGGGCTCTGGTGGGGGGCGCTACCGCCGAAGAGCTGGAGGCCATCACCCGCTACGCGGAGTGGTTCGGGCTGGCCTTCCAGATTACCGATGATATCCTCGATGAAGTGGGCGATGCCCAAGAACTTGGCAAACCGGTAGGGCGCGACCAGGATTTGGAGAAACTGACCTATCCGCGGTTGTACGGGCTGGAACGCTCGCGGGCCATGGCTGCTGAGTGCGTGCAAAACTGTCTGGATATTTTGAGCGGCTTCCCAGAGGGAGCCTGGCTGCTTAGGGAACTGGCTTCGTTTGTCTTGCAGCGCAGCTTCTAGGCTTGCCCAGACAGTTTTGGGAAAAAGAGCGAAAAGGCGTAGAATTGTGTAAGTTCATACAGTCCCCTTGCCCGCGGAGGAATGAGTGTGCTATAATGAAAGCAACTTGGAGGTGGATGGCGCAGTATTCTAGTCGTCTACCCTATTTTTGAACACGGGCCTAAAAATCCGTTGCTGGCACATCGATGAAGTCCTTGGTGGCGGCTTCTGACGCCCCGTTGGGGGCTGCTGCTGGGGGTTAAGGGGGGAGGGCGATCTGCAAGGGCATGCAGGCGTTGACCCGCCCCCCACGGAGACCCATTCTCGTGGGGACTCGTAAGGCGTGTCCTTACGGCTTGGGATTGAACCTGCACGCGATACGCATTCGCAGTTTAGTTGTACTTAAGTGTTGGGTGCAGTGTAGCCTGTCTTGAGTGGTGACTGGGGGATAGGGCCTATGGATGAAGTTCCCCTGGCCAGGGAACCGCATTCTCCGCTGAACTGCGGGAAGTCCTTGAAACCGTCGCTGCAAAAGAGACTAGAAAATAGGGATGGCGCTGAGGAAAACTCCTAGACTGTTTCTCCATGGAGAAGGTGAGCTGGGGATTACGGTGTGGTCTAAGTGGTAATCCAGCCTCGGCTTTGGTGACAAGCGAAAAGATCGGAAAGGGGAAACCGCCAGTTACGGTGACGGACTGGAAGATCTTTGGGAAAACCTGCTGGACCTAAGCCACAATTTTTACTCAGTTCACTGCCATCCACCTCAGTATACATATGAAAGAGGTATAGGGTAAGTAATGCAAAGCCGTTGGAGGGCGGTACTTACTTTAGCTTCCATAACGTTCATCGTGTCCACAGTACTTAATTTGGGTAGTAACAGCGTTCTGGCGTTCATGTCGATCACGGCCAGCTTGGCGTTACTACTTTTTATTATTCTTATAGGCGTGTTGTTCGACATTTTAGGCGTTGCCGCCACGGCGGGCGAGGAGGCGCCGTTCCATGCCATGGCCTCGAAGAAGGTGCCCGGAGCCAAGCGGGCCATCTGGTTAGTGCGCCACGCCGATGGAGTATCCACCTTCTGCAATGACTTAGTTGGCGATGTGGTGGGCACCCTCAGCGGTGCCCTGGGAGTAGCCATCCTCCTCCAGCTGCGAGCGAATGCACAGCGCCTGCCAGAGGCACTGGCCAACACCCTGATGGTGGCCTTGATCGCCGCGGTTACGGTGGGGGGGAAGGCTTTGGGTAAGAATATGGCCATCACCAAGTCCACCACTATTCTGCTGATCACAGGTAAGATCTTGCACTTCTTCGATCAAATTGGGGTGAAGCTGCGTTCCCTGGTGGCGAAAAATAAGAGGAGGTAGGAATCATGCGGGAAGAAATACTGCCACAGATTAACTCTCCTGAGGACATCAAAAAGCTGGATCTGCCCAGCCTCGAACTGCTGGCGCAAGAAATACGGCAGCGAATCATCTCCACGGTGGAGAACAACGGTGGACATCTGGGCGCCAATCTTGGAGTGGTGGAGCTCACCTTGGCTCTGCACTCCATTGTTTCCGCGCCTCGCGACAAGATCATCTGGGATGTGGGGCACCAGTGCTACACGCACAAACTGATCACCGGCCGCCAGGACCGGTTCCATACGCTGCGGCAGTGGGAAGGCCTGTCCGGTTTCCCTCTACCCGCGGAGAGCGAGTACGATCATTTTGGGGTGGGCCACAGTTCCACCTCCATTTCCGCGGCCGCGGGGATGGTGATCGCCCGGGATCTTCTGGGTGAGGATTATCGAGTCGTGGCTGTCATCGGCGATGGGGCCTTAACAGGGGGTATGGCCTTTGAAGGGCTGAATCACATTGGATCCCTGGGCAAGGACATTTTGGTGATCCTCAATGACAATGAAATGTCCATCACAAACAACGTAGGAGCCCTCAGCGATTATTTGGGCCGGATTCGCTCGGACACCCGCCTGTATCAGGCCCGGGAAGGTCTGGCTGCGTTTCTGCGCGGTATTCCCCTTGTGGGCCCGCCCCTGGCGAGGCTGGCCCACAAGGTGA
>JAAYMM010000053.1 GCA_012521335.1 Bacillota bacterium
ATCGCCAATGCCGAAGACCATCTTTCTGCCGAAGAAATCTACATGCACACCAAAGAAATCCACAATGAAATCGGTTTAGCTACGGTATACCGCAACCTGGAGCTTTTGGAAAGGCTGGGGATCGTGCATCGCTTCGACTACGGCGACGGCCAGAGCCGTTACGAGCTGAAGCTGGGAGATGAGGATGAACACTATCACCATCACCTCATCTGCAAGCAGTGCGGGTACATCGGCGAGTTCCACAGCGATCTGCTGGAAGCCATCGAACAGCGCATCGAAGAGGAGCGGGGGTTTAAGGTCACCGATCACTGTCTGCGCTTTTTCGGGCTCTGCGCCGAATGCCGCAAGAAGTCTGGTACTTGACAGCGGCAGAGACACATTGTATCATAGGCTCAATTGAAATAGGTGCGTTGATGGGGAGGAGTACGCAGCTAACCCTTGCAGAGAGGAAAGCCTTGTGGTGCGAGCTTTCTAAGGAAGTGGCTGGGGAAGTCGCCCCGGAGCTTCTTGAGTGAAGGCTAGTAGCTTAAGACGGTGGTTCCGTTATCACCGCCAACGAGGGCTTCCCGGGTGCGCCCGGGGAGAACTAAGGTGGTACCGCGAGAGAGACTCTTCGTCCTTAGATGGGCGAAGGGTCTTTTTACTGAGATGATCTTGGGGAGTGAACGGGAATGAAGAAGACTTACGATCCAAAAGAAGTGGAACAGAAATGGTACACGTACTGGGAGGAAAACGGCTTTTTCCACGCTGAGGTGGACGAAAGCAAGGAACCTTTCTGCGTGGTCATCCCTCCGCCCAACATCACCGGCCAGCTGCACATGGGCCACGCCCTGGACAACACCTACCAGGATATTCTCGTGCGCTGGAAGCGCATGCAGGGCTGCAATACCGTGTGGATTCCCGGGACTGACCACGCCGGCATTGCCACCCAGGCCCGGGTGGAAGACCACATCCGGGAAACAGAAGGCAAAACCCGCCACGACCTGGGCAGAGAGGAGTTCCTGCGCCGCACCTGGGCCTGGAAGGAAGAGTACGGGCGCACCATTCTCAACCAGCTGAAGAGACTAGGAGCCTCGTTGGATTGGGACAGAGAGCGCTTTACCATGGATGAGGGCTGCTCCCGGGCTGTACGGGAGGTCTTTGTGCGCTTGTTTGAAAAGGGCTGGATCTACCAGGGCCACTACAGCGTGAACTGGTGCCCAGTCTGCTCCACCACCCTGTCCGACATTGAGGTGGAGCACGAAGAAACGGCAGGCAAGCTCTGGCACATCAGATACCCCATCGCAGACGGAAGCGGGTATGTGGAGATCGCCACCACCAGGCCTGAGACCATGCTTGGCGACACGGCGGTGGCCGTGAACCCCGGGGATGAGCGGTACCAGCACCTGATCGGTCGGACAGTCATCGTGCCCCTGGTGGACCGGGAGGTTCCCGTCATCGCCGATGAGTATGTAGATATGGAATTCGGCACCGGAGTGGTGAAGATCACACCGGCCCATGACCCCAACGACTTCGAAATCGGCCAAAGGCACAACCTGCCCCAGGTACAGGTGATCGGCAGGGATGCGGCCATGACCGCTGAGGCCGGGAAGTACGCGGGCCTGGACCGCTATGAAGCGCGCCGGCGCATCGTGGAGGATCTCCAGCAACTGGGCCTTTTGGTGAAAGTGGAAGACCACCAGCACGCGGTGGGTCAGTGCTACCGCTGCAGCACTGTAGTGGAACCCCTTGTTTCCAAGCAGTGGTTTGTCAAGATGGATGAGCTGGTTAAGCCGGCCATTGCCGCCGTGGAAAACGGAGAGATCCGCTTCATTCCAGAGCGCTTCAGCAAGCACTACCTGCATTGGATGCGCAACATTAGGGATTGGTGTATTTCCCGCCAGCTCTGGTGGGGCCACCGCATCCCTGTCTGGTACTGCGATGAGTGCGGTGAAGTGTTTGCCAGTGTAGATGAGCCGGCGGGATGCGTGAAGTGCGGTTCCGAGGCCATCAAGCAGGATCCCGATGTTCTGGATACCTGGTTCTCCTCGGCTCTTTGGCCTTTCTCAACCTTGGGCTGGCCAGAAAAGACCAAGGAACTGCAGCATTTCTATCCAACCTCTGTTTTGGTCACGGGCTTTGATATCATCTTCTTCTGGGTGGCGCGCATGATCGTCATGGGCTACGAGTTCATGCATGATCGTCCCTTTAAGGATGTGTTTATCCACGGTCTGGTGCGCGATGCCCAAGGCCGCAAGATGAGCAAGTCTCTGGGCAACGGGGTGGATCCTCTGGAGGCCATTGAGCAATACGGCGCGGATGCTCTGCGCTTTAACTTAGTGATCGGTGTCGCACCGGGCAACGATATGCGCTACATCCCGGAAAAAGTGGAGGCTTACCGCAACTTTGCCAACAAGATTTGGAACGCATCCCGCTTTGCCCTGATGAACCTGGAGGATTTCGATCCCTATCAGGAGAACATGGGCTCTTTGGCCTTCACCACGGCAGATTACTGGATCTTGAGCCGCTGTGAGTTCACGGCCAAGGAGGTAACCCGCTTCCTGGAGCGTTATGATGTGGGCGAAGCTGCCCGCGTGCTGTATGATTTCATCTGGAGCGAGCTGTGCGACTGGTATATTGAGCTGATCAAGCCGCGGCTTTACGGCAAACAGGGCGAAGAAACCCGCTATGTGGCCCAGTATGTGCTGTGGTATGTTCTGAAGGGCACCTTGGAGCTGCTCCATCCCTTCATGCCCTTTATCACGGAGGAGATCTGGCAGAACCTGCCCCATGAAGGGCAGACCATAATGCTGGCCCCCTGGCCGCAGCCCGCTGGCCTCAGCTCTCCCAAACACGAGCGGATCATGAACACAGTGATGGCGGTGATCACAGAGATCCGCGCCATGCGCAGCGAGAAGAGCGTGCCGCCCGGGCGCAAGATCGCCGCGATCCTCCAGGCCGATCCTGAAGACCTCGAGCTGCTCTCCCAGGCTGAGGGCGATATTATGAACCTGGCCGGCCTGGAAAGACTCACTTTGGAGGAACCCGGCCGCACTCCGGAGAAGTGCCTCAGCGCTGTGGTGGAAGGGATCAACATCTTCCTGCCCCTCGCGGAGATGGTTGATGTGGCTGAGGAGATTGCCCGCATTCAAAAGGAACTGGAGCAGGCCCGCAGAGAGCTGCAACGGGCAGAAAAGAATTTGCGCAACGAAGGATTTATATCGAAGGCACCGCAGGATGTGGTGGACAGGGAAAAAGAAAAGGCAGAGCTGTATCAAGCCCAGGTGGCCCGCTTAGAAGCCCTGCTCCAGGAGCTGCAGAACTAGCCATGCAGATCGTGGGGGAGAGAGCGCGTTTTGGAAGCCATTTGGGGTTGGAGCGGATTGCCCTGGTCTGCCAGGCCTTGGGCAATCCCCAGGCTGATCTGCAGTTTGTCCATGTGGCCGGAACCAGCGGCAAGGGTTCGGTTTCGGCCTTTCTGGCCTCAGTCCTGGAGAGAAGCGGACTTAAGGTGGGGCTCTTTTCTTCGCCCCACCTGGTGCACTATGCTGAGCGCTTTCGGATCAATGGGGAGCTGATCTCTGAAGAAGCCCTGCAGACGGTGGTGGCTCAGGCCGATGCCGCCTGCCGGCAGGTGGAGGCCGAGCATCCTGAGTACGGTCCGGTCACCGAATTTGAGCTGGCCACCGCCGCGGCCTTTCTCTACTTCCGGGAGGCCCAGGCCGATGTGGTTGTGTTAGAAACGGGATTGGGCGGCAGGCTGGATGCTACCAACGTGGTGCATCCCCTGCTCACGGTGATCACCACAGTGCACCTGGATCATCAGGACCGCCTGGGGGATACCGTTGAGGCTATTGCCTATGAAAAAGGTGGCATCATCAAACCGGGCGTTCCCGTAGTGAGCGGAGTGAAGCTGCCCGCAGCGGAGCGGGTCCTGCGGGAAATCGCCCGGGGCAATGGGGCGCCGTATCTGAGCAGCCGTGAAGTACCCTGGTTGGGCGGCGGCTGGGATCTCAGCGGTGGCCGGGTCAACTACCCCGGATTGGGTGAGGTGCAGATCGGGCTTTTGGGCGATCACCAGTTGGAGAATGCCGCCACGGCCTTGTTGGCCCTGATGGAGCTGAGGAAACTTGGGTATAATCTGCCCTCCAGCGCCATATATGAGGGAATGAAGCACGTGTCCTGGCCGGGCCGCCTGGAGGTAGTGTCTTCCAGCCCCCTGCTGATTCTAGATGGGGCCCACAACCAGGAGGGCATTGCCGCCCTGGCCACAAGCCTCACGCAGCTCCAGGAGTGCTGCACCGAGGAGCCGTTTACCCTCGTTTTCGGCATGATGAACAATAAGAGCCTCGATCTTCTAGATCCCCTGCTGCCGGTGGCCAGGCGCTTTGTGTTCACAGCAGCCCAAAGCGGGCGCCTGCCGGCCATGGATCCGGAGATCCTGACTGAATACGCCCTGAGCCGCGGCGTGGAGGCAGTGTCCTGCCCCGATGCAGCGCAAGCCCTTGCTGAGGCGGGGAAGACTTACCCTGTGTGCGTGTGCGGGTCGCTTTACCTGGTGGGGGAGATTAAGAGGTATTTGTCCTCCGATCTTGAAATATAGTTGAGGCGAGTAGAAACCCCAAGGAGGGGGGAGTGATCATGAGCAGGAAGAAGAAAAAGAAAAAAGGTTCCGGGCAGGGAGCTAACTTAGTGATCAGCCTGATTACCCTCAGCATAATCTTTGTCCTGGTGGGATACCTGATCGGGAATTATGCTGTGAAGGCGCTGCAGCAGCAGCACCGTCAGGCTATGCAGCAGGCCCGCGAGACAGCCGCTGCACCTGTGGTTGTTTCCTCTCCGCCTGCGGCTCCTCCAGCTCCGTCTTCAGCTTCAGCAACCACTCCCACCCAGCAGCCGCAGCCTCCTGCCCAAAGCCAAACCCCGGCACCGGCCCCTTCTAGTGGTGAGCTGTTTAAGGTGCAGGTGGGAGCCTTTTCTGAGCGGGCCAATGCAGAGCGCGTCGTAACTCAGCTCAAGGAGGCAGGTTACGAAGCGGTGATCATCTCGGGCCCGCCCCACAGGGTTCAGACGGGAGCGTTCAGTTCCCAAGAAAACGCCAACCGTCTCGCAGAGGAGCTGCGCAAGAAAGGCTTTGAAGCTATAGTAGTCCGTTAATTGCCGGCCAAAGGCATAAACCCCCTCTACCCCTTCATAGTTATGAAGTGGGTGGGAGGGGATTTTTTTGAGGACAAAACGCAGAAGACGCAAGCCCAAGTCGCAGAACCCCTCGTGTCTTCCCCTGCTGGTGCTGTTGTTGGCCTTGGTGGGGGTACCGGCACTGTTGGTGCGCAGTTGCACGGTTTCTTTTTTTTCTCCCCGGGAAATCCCCCTGGTGCAGCTGTGGGACACGAAGAAAGGTGAACTCATTTCCCTCACTTTGGAAGAGTACGTGCAGGGGGTTGTGGCTGCTGAGATGCCCCCTAGTTTCCATCTGGAAGCCCTTAAGGCCCAGGCCGTGGCGGCGCGCACCTATGCTTATCGGCGCATTGTGCGCGGCGACCGCATCCCTGAGCATCCAGAAGCGCACCTCTCCTCTGATTACCGCTCTGGGCAGGCCTGGATGGATTGGACCGAATTCCTGCAGGTGCACGGCTCGGCCGCGGGACGGGTGCTGCAGGCCAAAATCAAAAAGGCTGTCAAACAGACGGAAGGGATTATTGCCGTGTACGACGATGAACCCATTCTCGCTGTGTATCACTCCACCAGCGGAGGGCGGACGGAGAACTCGGAGCACTACTGGAACGAAGCCCTGCCCTATCTGCGGGCGGTGGAGGACCCCTTCAGCAGCGGATCGCCGGTGCACTACTCCACCGCGACCATAACCCTTGACAAACTGGCGGAGGTGCTGGGGGTGGACAGCGCCCGCAACTTTAAGGTGCTGGAGCGCTATCCTTCGGGGCGCGTGAAGACAGTGGAAGCGGGCGACAAATGGTTCAGCGGACGGGAGATCAGGGAGCGCCTCTCCCTGCGGTCGACTTGGTTTACTGCGGAGATAATGGGATCAGAAATGGTGTTTTCCGTGTGGGGCTACGGGCACGGTGTGGGCATGAGCCAGTATGGCGCCCAGGGCATGGCCCTGCAGGGGTATACTTACGAGCAGATCCTCCAATACTACTACCAGGGCATCGAGCTGAAAGAAGCCTACTGAAGTAGGATGGAGGAGAGGCTGTGCAGGACCACGAGGAGCAGAAGCGCAGGGCTGACCTGGAGGAGCAGCTGGTGTTCCCTTGGGCTTGGGCCAAGGACACCTACCGCCATGTTGATGGCTGGGAGCTCAACCAGAACCGCATTGCTGCCGATAAATACCTGCTGGAAATGGGGAGGGAGTATGGCCCCACCACCATCCCTCACCGCCGCAGGTGAACCGAAGAGTCCGGGATGGGCTCTTTTTTTTGAGAAGGGAATTGGACTGCAAGGGTGAATATACAATTCATGCTTGAAAATACTGGAGTGTATGGCGCATGAATCTGATCTTAGCATCGCAATCTCCACGCCGCAGGACACTTTTGGAGCAGTTCGGTTTTCAGTTTCAGGTGGACGTGCTCCCCGTTGACGAGATGCAGTCCGGGGATCCTCTGGAGACGGCACGGGCCAACGCCATAGCGAAGGCCAAGCCCGTGAGCATCCGCCATCCCCAGGCCCTGGTGCTGGGGGCGGATACCATTGTGGTTTTGGATGGAAGAATTTTGGGCAAACCCACAGACGCGGAGGATGCTGCCCGCATGCTGCGGGCTCTCAGCGGGCGGGAACACGAGGTGACCACGGTGGTGGCCCTGCTGCGAAACGGTCAGGAAGAGCGGGTTTTCAGCGAAACAACTAAAGTGCAGTTCCGCCGGCTTACAGAGGCAGAGATTGCCGGCTATGTGGCTACGGGAGAGCCCCTGGATAAAGCTGGAAGCTACGGCATTCAGGGCTTAGGTGGTCTACTTGTGCAAAGCATCAAAGGTTGTTATTATAATGTTGTAGGCCTGCCCATACCCAGGCTGGCCGAAGAGCTGCGGCCCTACGGGATTGAGGTTTTTCCCTCCAGATAAGTTCCTTACCCGCCCAGGGAGTGGGGAAAGGAGCATGCATGTTTCGTACCGTCAGAATGAAGGATGTCCCTAAGGAGGAGCGCCCCAGGGAGCGGCTGAGACGTTTTGGCGCGGAACGCTTGACGAACAAGGAGCTGTTGGCCATCCTGCTGCGTACGGGGAATCGGCAGGAATCGGTCCTGGCTCTGGCCGAAAGGCTTTTGGTGCGGTTTGGTTCACTGGCCAACCTGGCTGCGGCCAGCTATGAAGAGTTGACTGCCGTCCCCGGCATCGGGCAGGCCAAGGCCGCTGATATCCTCGCAGCTTTCGAGCTGGCTAAGCGCCTGGCCGAGTCGAGGATGGAGTTTGAGGGCGTGGTAAACAGCCCAGCGGACGCTGCCCAACTGGTGTTGAGGGAGTTGAGCTTTGCGGACCGAGAGCATTTCGTCATCATCATGCTCAATACCAAGAACCGGGTTATTGCTAAGAAAACGGTCTCCATCGGGCATCTTCAGGCTTCGCTGGTGCATCCCCGGGAAATGTTCAAGGATGCCATCAAACGCAGCAGTGCTGCCTTGATCCTGGTGCACAATCATCCCAGCGGCGATCTAACCCCCAGCCAAGAAGACATTGCCACCACGGCCCGCCTGCGGGAAGCAGGGGCGGTGCTGGGCATCGATATCCTAGACCACATTATCGTCGGCGACAACCGCTACTTCAGTTTTCGGGAACACGGATTGCTTTAAGAAGGAAGGGGAAACTTCATGTTCAGGCGCTTTAGTAGGAATATCGGGATAGATCTCGGGACAGCCAACACATTGGTGCTGGTGGAAGGACGGGGTATCGTGATCAACGAGCCTTCGGTAGTGGCCATTGATCGGGATACCAATGAAATCTTCGCCGTAGGCAACAAGGCCAAGGAGATGGTGGGCCGGACCCCCGGGAACATCATCGCCATCCGCCCCTTGAAGGATGGGGTAATCGCCGACTTCGAGATTACCGAGCGCATGCTCAGGGATTTCATCAACAAGGCTACGCGCCGCTCCCGGTTCAGAAGGCCCCGGGTGGTTATCTCAGTGCCTTCTGGCGTGACAGAAGTGGAGAAGCGGGCGGTGACCGATGCCGCCTTGTCCGCGGGGGCCAAGGATGCCCGGGTGATCGAAGAGCCCATGGCCGCGGCCATCGGCGCGGGGCTGCCGGTGCAGGATCCCACGGGAACTATGATTGTGGATATCGGCGGGGGAACTACGGAGGTAGCTGTGATCTCCCTGGGCGGGATTGTGGCTCACCGCTCCATCAGGGTAGCCGGCGATGAGATGGATGAAGCTATTGTGCAGTACATCCGGCGCTCCTACAACCTGCTCATTGGTGAGCGGACCGCAGAGAAGATCAAGATCGAAATCGGCCATGCCTTGATTGAACCTAGGGAGGAAGAAACCATGGAGGTGCGGGGCCGCGACCTAGTCACCGGCCTGCCCAAGACAGTGGTGGTCTCGTCCACGGAGATTCACAAGGCTCTGGAAGAGCCCATCCAGGCCATTGTGGATGCGGTCAAAGTCACCTTGGAGCAGACTCCCCCTGAACTTGCTGCCGACATTATGGATCGGGGCATCATGCTAGCCGGCGGTGGGGCCATGCTCAAGGGCCTCGATGAATTGTTGATCCGGGAGACCGGGATGCCCGTGCATATCTGCGAGCGTTCCTTAACAGCTGTGGTGGAAGGAGCTGGACAGGCCCTCCAGCACTACGAAGTGCTGCAGCGCATCATGCTGGGGCAGAAGCGCTACTAACCCCGCGGCGCTGGGAGATGATAGGCGGTGAAGCGCGTGCTGGAACACATCTTACGCTGGAAGGTTCCCCTGATTATTGTGCTCGTGGTAATTATGGTGGGCACGATTCACTACACCTCCACATCTCGCCTGAAGATCAGTTTGCTTGAAGGCGTGGGCCGTGATCTTTTAGTTCCTTTTCAGTGGGCGTTCACAAAGGTCCAGCGGTTTGTCCTCCATCAGGTGGAGAAGGTGCAGACCCTCCGGACCTTGAAGACGCGCAATGCAGAGCTGGAGGAGCTGGTCCGCTCCCTGCAGGCGGAAGTGCTGGAGCTGAGAAACTATAAGCGGGAAAACGAATGGTTGCGGGAAGCCCTGGATTTCAAGAATGAACGGGAGCATGACCTTTTGGTGGCGGAAGTGATTGGTCGCTCTCCCAGCAACTGGGAGAGCACTATCATTTTGAACAAGGGTTTTGCCCACGGTGTGGCCAAGGGCATGGCCGTAGTGACCAACGAAGGGGTGGTGGGCACCGTGATCTCTGTGTCCCGCTACTCCAGTACCGTGCTCTTGATCATCGATGCCCAGAGCGCGACAGGGGGCTTGGTGCAGTCCACGGGTGATTTGGTGCTGGTGGAAGGGGGACAGCCTGATCGGGAAACGCTCATGGCCAGGCCCCTAAGCCGCGATACGGTTGTGGAAGTGGGTGATGTGATCGTCACCTCCGGGCTGAGCACCGTCTTTCCCAAGAACATCCCCGTGGGTGAAGTGATCGCCGTGGAGCCCCGCCAGCAGAACCTGTCCTTTGCCGCTGTCGTGCGGCCCTTTGTGGATTTCAACCGGCTGGAGTATGTGCTCGTCGTTCTACCGCAGGGTAACGGAGAGAACTGAGATGAAGTATGTGGTGTACGGCCTGATCATACTGCTCACCTTGGTCCTGCAGACAGCAGGAGTGCCTGGGGTGGTCTTTTTTGGGTTCAAACCGGAATTCATGCTGCTTTTGATCCTGCTCGCGGCTATGATCATGCCGCCAGCTGAGGCTGTGGTATTTGCTTTCTGTGCCGGGCTGGCCCAGGACGTGGCAGTGGGCAGGTTTATCACCCTCCACGCCGGGGTATTCATGCTCACCGCCCTGCTGGAGGGGTTTGTGATCCAGCGCTTTTATCGGGAGAATTTCATCGTACGCTTGTGCTCCCTGTTTATCGGGACTGCCCTGGCCGAGCTGCTCTACCTGTTGGGGGCGGCCTCCTTCGGCCTTTCCAGGGCTTGGACTGCAGCCACCTGGTGGGCCATCCTGGCGGTGAGCGCGTTCAATGCTTTTCTCGGCGCTTTGCTGTACAGGCCCCTGTCTAAATTGCACAAGCGCTTGGTTTACTATCATGAACTGCTGAAAAGAACGGGGTGACGTGCATGCCAGACAAGGAAACCGAAAAGCGTCTCGTCGTTCTTTTTCTGATCGTGCTGGCCTGCGTTCTGGTGATCGTGGGCCGCTTGTGGTACCTGCAGCTGGCCCGGGGTGAGCACTATGCCCGCCTGGCTGACGGCAACCGCATGCGCCAGCTGCGCCTGCTTCCTGCTCGGGGCGAGATTCGCGATCGCAACGGGCAGGTGCTGGTGCGCAGCAAATCGGCCTTTACCGTTTCTGTAGTGCCCGGCGGCCTGCCGGAAAACGATGCCAATGTTATGGAACTGCTGGGCTCGCTTTTGGGCCTATCACCGGAAGAGCTGGCGGCGGCAATTGAAAAGGGGCGGGGGGTTCCCTATGAGCCTGTGCGCATTCAGCGGGATGTGGCCGCGGAAACAGTGATTGCCATTGAGGAAAACCGCTTCGATCTGCCAGGTATCTTCATTGAGGAGGAGCCGGTGCGCGAGTATCTGCACGGGAGCCTCGCTTCCCATGTGTTGGGCTACTTGGGCGTGATCAGCGCCAGCGAGCTCCAGCAATACGGGACCACATACCGCGGCAGCGACCTGATCGGCAAGAGCGGCATCGAGCGCACCTATGAGGAGCTCCTGCGCGGTGAAATCGGTACGCTCACCTTGGAAGTGAATGCTCTCAGCCGCCCCATCCGCACCGTGAATGTGCTGGAGCCGGTGCCGGGGCACAACATCACCCTGACCATCGATGCCCATCTGCAGAAAGTGGCGGAAGAGGCCTTTCTGGCGCACATTCAAACCCTGGAGGATAACCCGGGGACCCAAACCGGGGCAGTGCTGGCCATGAACCCCAAGACAGGCGAGATTCTGGTGATGGCCAGCATTCCCGGCTATGACCCTGCCGTCCTGAACGATCAGTCCAAGCGCAATGCATACTACAGCGCCCTCGTTGCCGATTCACGCCTGCCCTTGTTCAACAGGGCTACCCAAGCTCTTTACGGCCCGGGCTCTACGTTTAAGCCCGTGACCGCTCTGGCCATTTTGGAGGAAGGGGTCATCGGACCCAAAGACCGCTTCAATGCCACCGGTGTGAGCCAGTATGGAGTGCGGGACTGGGTGATCAACATGGGGCTGGCCCCCTTTGGACAGATCAACCTCAGTGATGCCCTGGGTATGTCCAGCAACCACTACTTCGCCGACAACGGGACCAAGGTGGGTATCGACCGCTTATCTGCCTGGATGGAAGAGCTGGGCTTCGGTCAGCCCACGGGCCTCAACCTCTATCCGCCGGAAGCCAGCGGCATCGTGCCCAGCAGGGAATGGAAACGCAGTGCCTTTCGGGACAGGCCCGCCTCTGAGCAGGCCTGGTATCCCACAGACACGGAGCAGATCTCCATCGGGCAGGGATTCCACCAGATGACCCTCCTACAGCTGGCCCAGGCCTATGCCGCCATTGCCAACAGGGGAACGATCTATACTCCCCAGATTGTGAAGGAGATCCAAGCGCCAGATGGCACTGTGGTCTTCCGGGCTGAACCGCAGGTTTCGCGGCAGGTAGAGGCCAAATCCTCCACATGGGATGCTCTTTTGGAAGCGCTGCGCGCACCGATCACCCATCCTCGGGGCACGGCCCGCAACGCCATGGGGGATTTCCCTATCCCCATCGCGGGAAAAACGGGCACCTGGGAAGTCGCGGGGAGCATCTCCAACGGGCTTTTTGTAGGTTTTGCCCCGGCAGATGACCCGGAGATCCTCGTGGCCGTGGTGGTGGAAAAGGGCGGCGGAGGATCATCCACGGCTGCCCCCATTGCCAGGAAGGTGCTGGATGCCTATTTCGGCTTGGACAAGACTGAGATGGAAGAATGAGGCAGGAGTCAAGGGGTTTGCTGAAGAAATAGGAAAGGGTAGTTAGGAGTTGACGGGCTATGCATACTCAGCTGTGTGCAATCAAGGGCAGCCGTGATGGGCTGGTGGTCACCATCAGCGATGCCTCGCAGTTCGCAGCAGTTTTAGACGCGTTAGAACAACAGCTTATCGCCTCGGAGAGCTTTTTCCAGGGCAGCACTGCCAAGCTCATGGTCAGGCAGGGTTCTCTCAGTGCAGAACAACTGGACGCTATAGAGAGGCTCATCAACCGCTATGGCATGCACCTGGACCGGCGGCCCCCCAACTGGGGATTGGCGCCCAATCGGGAACCGCAGGACAGCGAAGAGAAGGGCGCGGTGGAGGACAACACTTTGCTGGTGAAGCGCACCATCCGCTCCGGCCAGCGTCTGCACTATGATGGCAATGTAGTGGTCATGGGCGATGTGAACCCTGGCGCGGAGATAGTCTGCACCGGGGATATTCTGGTGCTGGGTTCGTTACGGGGTGTAGCCCATGCGGGAGCAGAAGGGAAGATCGATGCCATTGTCTTCGCCTTCCGCTTGGAACCCACTCAGCTGCGTATTGCCCACCTGATTTCCCGGGCACCGGATGAGAAGCTTCCTCAGCCCCAGGGTCCGGAAATCGCCAGGGTTGTGGGAGATCGCATTCAGCTTTCAGTTTACAACCATTAAGGGTTGAGGGAGGAACTGGTATTGGGAAAAGTGATAGTAATCACCAGCGGTAAGGGTGGAGTAGGCAAGACCACGACCACGGCCAACCTGGGGACTGGCCTGGCCGCCCTGGGGCAAAAGGTCTGCCTGGTGGACACGGACATCGGTTTGAGAAACCTGGACGTGGTCATGGGCCTGGAGAACAGGATCGTTTATGACCTTTTGCATGTTGTGGAAGGGCAGTGCCGCCTGCGCCAGGCGCTGATTAAGGACAAGCAGTTCGGCGATCGTCTGGTGCTGCTGCCGGCGCCCCAGACTCGGGAAAAGGATGCGGTTACACCTGAGCAGATGAAGGCGCTCACCGAGGAGCTGCGGGAAGAGTATGATTTTGTCCTTCTGGACAGCCCCGCGGGCATTGAACACGGCTTCAAGAATGCAGTTGCCGGTGCCGATACGGCCATCGTGGTAACCACTCCCGAAATTGCTGCTGTACGCGATGCCGACCGCATCATCGGCCTTCTGGAGGCAGCGGAGCTCTATGATCCCCAGCTGATCATCAACCGGGTGCGTCCCAATATGGTGCGCCGGGGAGATATGATGAGCATCAGCGATATCGATGATATTCTGGCCATTGACATTCTCGGCGTGGTTCCCGATGACCAGGACATTATCGTCTCCACCAACAAGGGCGAACCGATTGTCACTGATCCCAAGTCCAAAGCCGGACAGGCCTACCGCAACATCGCCCGCCGTCTGCTGGGCGAAGAAGTGCCCCTCATGAATCTGCAGGAACGCAAGATGATGCACTGGTTCAAGCGGCTCCTCAGCGGAGAGGCCCAATAAAAGGAGGAAGCGGCATGTTCGAGTTTCTCAGCAAGCTTTTTGGGGGTTTTGAAGGCAGCAAGAGCCGTGCCAAAGAACGGCTCCGCCTCGTGCTGGTGCACGACCGGGCCAGCCTTTCTCCGGGCCTTGTGGAGGCTTTGAAAGAGGAGCTCATCCAGGTGATCACCAAGTACTTGGAGATTGACGAAGAGGGATTGGAAGTCAACTTCGACAAGGGCGATGACTCTGTGGCGCTCATCGCCAACATTCCGGTGAAGAGCGTGAAGCGCAGCGCCCGGTAAGCCTGAGGTATGATCAGGCCTCCCTGCCCATATATTAGATCAGGTAGGAGGTGCTTGATCGTGGCTGAGCGCTTTATCCGCGACTTGATCTTGGCGGCAGTCATTTTTGTGGTTGTGGCTGTACTGGTGTACAGCGATCTGGAAGTGGTCCAACCCGTAACTGAGTATGTAAACTATGTCGTTACCACCGATATTTCCCTCCAGCCCTTTCTGGAACGCATGGAACTAGCTGAAAAGCTGCCCCGGTGGCAGTCGTGGCTGAAAGGGCTGACCGAAGCCACCGCCGGCTGGTGAGGAAATGCGGCTTGGCAGCTATTTTGGGATTCCGCTCAAAGTGAATCCCTTTTTCATTCTTCTTTTGGCGTTGGCTTTTGCTTGGGGCCGGCTGGGCGAAGCGCTGCTCCTGTTTGCCCTGGTGCTCTGGCATGAAAGCTTCCACATTCTGATGGCAGCTTTGTACAAGCTGCCCGTGACCGATATTGAGCTGCTGCCCTTCGGAGGGGTTGCCCGCATGGAAGCCTTCTTGCAGCTCAATCCACAGGTGGAATGGGTGGTGGCCTGTGCGGGTCCTGCGAGCAATCTGTTCCTGGTGGGCCTGGCCTACGGCCTGCTCCCCTATGTGGCCGTCGACCCCTATTGGTTTGGCTTTTTTGTGCGGTCGAATCTGGGCATGTCCCTGTTCAACCTGGTTCCCGTGCTGCCCCTGGATGGGGGCCGGGTGCTGCGCAGCCTGCTTGTGCGCAGGTGGGGTTTTGCCCAGGCGACGCGCCTGGCGGCCCGTCTGGGCCAGGGTTTCAGCGTGCTGCTGGCAGCCTGGGGAGTTTACAATCTGTTTGCTAAACGGTATAATTTCATATTAGTGCTTCTTACCGGCGTCATGCTTTTTGCCGCGGCCCGGAGTGAACAGCACAATGCCAGCTTTGTGTTTATGCGTTACCTCACCAGCAGAAAACAGCAGCTGCGGCTCCAGGGAGTGCTGGCTGTCAAGCACATCGCCGCGACCAGTGAAAGCTCGCTCGGGGATGTACTGCGCAGCTTTCAGCCACCATATTACCATCTGGTGTGGATCGTAGATCTCGAAGGCGGCGTCGCGGGCTTCCTCGGTGAACTGGAAGTGATCGGCGCCCTGTTTGAGCATGGCCTTTCCTGTAAGTTAAGTGCGCTGCCTGTACAGAGAGTTTCTTAAGTGCTTGTGAAGGGAGTGGTTGTATGGACAAGCGTCTGGTACCGCTCTTGCCTCTAGTGACCAAACCTGCTCGCTACACGAACAGCGAAGTAAATGCGCAGCATAAAGAGTGGACTGAAGATCGAGTAACCATGGCCTTGGCCTTTCCAGATATTTACGATGTGGGCATGGCCCATCTGGGCTTCAAAATCCTCTATGCCCTGATCAACTCTCGCCCCGATGCCTTAGCCGAGCGTGTCTATGCTCCCTGGGTGGACATGCAGCAGCTCATGATCGAGCGCGGCATTCCCCTGACCGCTTTGGAGTCAGGACGAGACGTGGCGGACTTCGACTTGGTGGGCTTTACCCTGCAGCATGAGCTCAGCTACACCAACATCCTCAAGATGCTGGATTTAGCAGGGATCCCCAGGCGCACACAGGATCGCAGAGAAGGGGATCCCTTGGTGTTGGCGGGGGGCCCCTGTGCCTTCAACGTGGAGCCCCTTGCGGACTTTTTTGACTTCGTGGTCTTGGGCGAGGGGGAAGAAGTGATCCAGGAGATCTTGGATGTGGTTAAGGCGGCTAAGCAGAGCAGAACGCCAAGACAGGAAACCCTGCGGGAACTGGCCCGGCTGAAAGGGGTCTATGTCCCCAGTTTTTACCGGCCAGTCTATGACAGCGGTAGGTTCCAGGGTCTGGAACCTCTGTACCCTGATCTGCCCGCCCGCATTGAAAAGCGAGTAGCCAGAGATCTTGGGTCCCTGCCTTTCCCCGAGGAGTTCGTGGTGCCTTATACCGAAGTGATCCACGATCGGGTGATGGTGGAGATCCTCCGTGGCTGCACCCGGGGCTGCCGTTTCTGCCAGGCGGGCATGATCTACCGGCCCGTACGGGAGCGAGATCCCGAGCAGCTGAAGGAGCAGGTGGCCAAACTGGTAAGCAGCACAGGCTACGATGAGATTTCTCTATCTTCGCTCTCCAGCGGTGACTACACCCAAATCCGATCCTTGGTCAAGGACCTTATCGCAGCCTATCGGGGCTGCGGCGTGACGGTGTCCTTGCCTTCGCTGCGGCTGGATTCCTTTGCCGTGGAACTGGCGGACGAGATTCAAAAGGCGCGCAAGACCGGGCTTACCTTTGCACCCGAAGCGGGAACCCAGCGTCTGCGCGATGTGATCAACAAGAATGTTACCGATCAGGATCTCAAAGAAGTGGTGCAGGCGGCTTTCCAGGCCGGTTGGCACCGCATCAAGCTCTACTTTATGATTGGTCTGCCCACAGAAACGGAGGCCGACCTGGATGGAATTGCTGAACTGGCCCACAAGGTTCTGGCCTGGGGCCGGGAGTTCCGCACTTCCCGCAAGCGTCCGGAAGTGACGGTGAGCATGGCCTCTTTTGTGCCCAAACCCCATACTCCTTTCCAGTGGCGGGGCCAGGATTCCCTGGAGACGCTGCGGGCGAAACAAGAGTACCTGAGGGAAAGGCTGCGCCATCCCGGCATCCAATTCAGCTTTCACGAGGTGGAGCACAGCTTCTTGGAGGCGGCGTTCGCCCGGGGGGACCGCAGGCTGGGCGCCGTGCTGGAACGGGCTGTGGATCTTGGCTGCCAGTTTGACAGCTGGGGAGATGAGCTGCGCTTTGACCGCTGGCTGCAGGCTTTCCGAGAAGCGGGTCTCGATCCGGTGGACTACGCCCAGCGTTCTCTGGACCCCGAGGAGGCTCTGCCTTGGGACCATTTGAGCCCTGGTGTGGACAAAAAGTTCCTGGTGCGGGAATGGGAACTCGCCCAACAGGCCATCCCCACACCAGACTGCCGCTGGGACCGCTGCACCCTCTGCGGGGTGTGCTTCAATCTGCAGGTGGCCAATCGGCTCACGGAGGTGGGAAGCGGTGACTAGCACCATTCGCTTTCAGTTCACGAAAGGGCAGGAAGTGAGGTTCCTATCGCACCTGGATCTCGTGCGGGCTATGGAGCGGGCCATCCGCCGAGCTGGCCTGCCCATGGCTTACTCTGAGGGTTTTTCCCCCCGGCCGATCATGAGCTACAGCTTTGCCCTGCCCGTGGGTGTCATGTCCGAGGCGGAATACGCGGACTTCCGCCTGGTGGAAGACTGGGATCCCGCCTACTTCATGGAGCAGTTCAACAAACACCTGCCGCCGGGCCTGCGCGTGCTGCACGCCGAGCGCCTTCCCGAAGGGACCCCGGCCTTGATGAGCGAGATCAACGCTGCTCTGTGGCGGATCCGCCTGCCCCAGGCGGAACAGGTAGCCGTGGAAAAACGCTGGCAAGAGCTGCAGGCGGTGGATAGCTTTGTGGTGGAGCGGCAGACTAAGCAGGGGAGCCGCAGCGTGAACTTGCGCCCGCTGCTGTTTGGGGTGCCGCGCATCGCCCGGGAGGGGGAAGCTGTGGAAGTGCACTGCCTGGCAGCTGTGGGCAACCAGGGCAACCTGCGCGTTGAAGAGCTGGGCCTGCTCTTGGGGTTTGATTCAGCTCAGGCGTTGATTACCAGAATCGGCCAGTTTAAAAAAGTGGGGAGTGCGTATTACCCTCCCCTGGGGAATAGAGGTTGCACATGGACAGAATGATCGCCATTTCCTCCCTGCTCCAGCACGTCCAGGTGGGCTTGGTGGAGGACGGGCGGCTGGTGGAGTATTACCTCGAGCGCGATGTGCAGGATCGCTTGATGAACAACATCTACAAGGGCAGGGTGGAGAATGTCCTGCCCGGTATGGATGCTGCCTTTGTGGACATAGGCCTGGCCAAAAATGCCTTCCTCTTTCTGGCTGACCTTTCTCCTGAGCGCGCGGCCAACCTGCGCAAAGGGGACGCAGTCTTGGTTCAGGTTGCGAAGGAGGCGGAAGGGACGAAAGGCCCCCGGGTGACCACGCAGATCACCCTGCCCGGCCGGTACCTGGTGCTGCTGCCCACCCAGGAAGGGGTGGGCATTTCCCGCCAGATTACCGATGAGGCTGAGCGTGCCCGCCTCAAAGAATTGGCCCAGGAGCTGCTGCCCGAGGGCATGGGCTTGATCGTGCGCACCATGGCCCAAAACCAGGAACTGGAAGAACTCCAGGAGGAGCTGGAGAGGCTCATCCAGGAGTGGTCCCGCATTCAGCGCAGGTTTCAGGGCAAAAGCAGCGCTTATCTGCTCTACCGGGACCATGACCTGATCTACCGCATTGTGCGCGACTTGTACAGCCCCCATCACACCAAGATTCTGGTGGACAGCAGAGCGCTCCAGCGCCGCGTGGCCAAGGAGCTCCAGGACTTGGGGCTGGATACCAGCAGCGTGGAGCTGTACGAGGGGAAGCTCAGCCTCTTTACATACCTGGGCCTGGATAAAGACCTGGAAAGGGCCCGCAGCCCCCGGGTGTGGCTGGACTGCGGCGGGTATTTGGTAATCAACCAGACCG
The DNA here is from genome assembly GCA_012521335.1 of Bacillota bacterium. Taxonomy (GTDB): domain Bacteria; phylum Bacillota; class Limnochordia; order Darwinibacteriales; family Darwinibacteriaceae; genus DTU010. The sequence goes on from JAAYMM010000053.1 coordinate 18,421, forward strand.
AGGCCCTGCTCACCATCGACGTCAACACCGGCAAGTTTGTGGGCGGCAAGGATCTGCAGAATACGGTGCTGACCACGAACCTGGAGGCGGCGGCCGAGATCGCCCGGCAGCTGAGGCTGCGCAACGTGGGCGGGATTGTGGTTGTCGATTTTGTGCACATGGCTCAAGAAGCTGACCGAGAACAGGTGCTGCAGAGGCTCCGGGAGAGCTTGGGTGCGGACAAAACCCGGACTAAGATCTGCGGCTTCACCCGGCTGGGCCTGCTGGAGCTGGTGCGCCGCAAAGTCAAACGGCCCCTCACGGAGATGCTCGAGGTGGAGTGCCCCGCCTGCCGTGGAACGGGCAGGGTGGATGCGGACGAGACAACGGCGTTACGCATCGCCAGGGCAGTGCAAGCTGCCGCGCAGGAAGAGGACGTGGAGGCGGTGCTGGTGCGCTGCCATTCGGCGGTGGCTGCCCAGCTCATCGGGCCGGGCGGGAAAAACCTGGAGCTCTTGGAGCAGGAGGCGGGTAAGGCCGTTTTCGTGCGGGGTGATGATACTCTGGCTAAGGGAGCTTTTGAGCTCACCTGCGGGACGGCAGCAAGCCTGGAGCAGAAGGCCCTGCCTGTGGCCGTGGGGGACCGCCTCACCGTGAAAATCTCCGAGCCTCATGCCAAGAACCCGGGCAGCGGCTTGGCCAGGCTGCACGGGTATGCCCTGGAATGCCTGGACTGCAGTGCGCTGGTGGGGCAGACGGTGGAAGTGGAGATCGTGGAGGTGTACCGCACGGGAGCCCTGGCCCGCCCGGTGGAAAACCGGAATTGACAGGGACGAACGTTGGTGTTAGAATGTCTGATGTAGGTGCGCCGATCGCGCTCTCATCGGGCACTGAAACCGCTCAGAAAAGGTTCTAAATCCCGCTTTGGGTACCTTCATGGCGAGTCTGTAAAGGGAGGTGGACTAGATGTACGCCGTCATCGAAACAGGTGGTAAGCAGTACCGGGTGTCTGCAGGTGATACCATTTTTGTGGAGAAGCTGGACGTAACCGAAGGCGCTGAGGTGATTTTCGACCGTGTCCTGCTGGTGAGCAAGGATGGTGAGATCCTGGTGGGCAAGCCCTACGTGGAAGGCGCTAAAGTGGTGGCTAAGGCTGTCAAGCAGGGCAAACAGAAAAAGATTATTGTCTTCAAGTACAAGGCTAAGAAGAACTACAAGAAGAAGCAAGGCCATCGCCAGCCCTACACCAAACTGGTTATCGAATCCATTTCCGCTTAAGAGCCATGATCAGTGTTCGTTTTTTCCAGTCCGAAGCAGGCTGGCACGGCTTCAGTGCCAAGGGGCATGCGGGGTTTGCTGACCACGGGGAAGATATAGTCTGCGCCGCGGTCTCTGCCTTGACGCAAACCGCCGTACTGGGCCTGACCCAAGTGGTGGGCCTGGAATGCCAGATTGCTGTGGACGAACGAGAAGGGTCTTTGGACTGCCTGCTTCCAGGCGGCCTTGCCGGCGAGCACTGGCAGCAGGCTCAGCTGATTCTGGAAGTATTGTATACAGGGCTTAAAGCCACGGAGAAGGAATATAAGCGCTATGTCAGTGTGAAGGAGGTGCCATACCGTGAGGATGAATCTACAACTTTTCGCCACCAAGAAGGGCGGCGGAAGTACTAAAAACGGCCGAGATTCGGCAGCGAAGCGCCTAGGCGTGAAAAGCCACGATGGGCAGTTTGTAACGGCAGGCAGCATCATCGTCCGCCAGCGGGGAACTCGGGTGAAGCCTGGTCTCAACGTTGGGCTCGGCAAGGATGATACCCTGTATGCCAAGGTGGATGGCTACGTTTCCTTCGAACGCAGAGGAAAGAATGGAAAAGCAGTTAGCGTTGTGACGGACGCCGTACTAGCGTAAGCGAAATCCCTTTTGTGCTTCGGTGCAAAGGGGATTTTTTTCGGGAGGGACAAGTTATGTTTATCGATCGAGCCCGCATCTACCTTAAGGCTGGCGATGGCGGCGATGGAGTCGTCCGCTTCCGGCGGGAAAAATACATCCCCGCGGGCGGCCCTGCCGGCGGCGATGGGGGCAGGGGCGGCAGCATCTATTTCGTGGTGGATGAAGGAATGTCCACCCTCATGGATTTCCGCTACCGCCGCAGATTTGTCGCGCCTTCCGGGGAACCGGGAAAGTCGAAGAATATGGCGGGCAGAGATGGAGAAGATCTGGAGATCAGGGTTCCTCCCGGTACCTTGGTGAAGGATGATCAGACCGGAGAGGTGCTGCTGGACCTCACTGTACCTGGAAGCCGCGTTTTGGTGCTGCCGGGCGGCCGGGGCGGCCTGGGCAATGCCCGCTTTGCTACGCCTACCAGGCAGGCACCGGCCTTTGCGGAACGAGGTGAGCCAGGGCCGGAACTGTGGGTGCAGCTGGAACTGAAGCTTTTGGCTGATGTGGGTTTGGTGGGCTATCCCAACGTGGGTAAATCCACTCTGCTCTCCGTAGTCTCAGCGGCCCGGCCGAAGATTGCCAACTACCACTTTACTACACTGCAGCCCAATTTGGGCGTGGTGGCCGTGGACGAGGGCACATCTTTTGTGCTGGTGGATATTCCCGGACTGATTGAAGGCGCCCATGCCGGCGTAGGCTTGGGCATGGAGTTTCTGCGGCATGTGGAAAGGACCAGCCTGCTGCTGCACATTGTGGATGCTGCAGGTGTAGACGGCCGGGATCCGGTGGATGACTACCACAAGATCAACGCGGAGCTGCGCCTGTACCGTGCAGAACTGGCGGAGCGCCCCCAGATTCTGGTGGCTAACAAAGCGGATCTCCCTGGCGCCCAGGAGAACCTGCCGCGCCTCGAGGCCTTGGCGGCCCGCGAAGGACTGGAATTCTTCGTGATCTCGGCAGCTACTGCCCAGGGGACCACAGCACTGATGCGGCGCGCCGGGCAGCTGGTGCGGGAGCTGAAGAAGGCGGAACCGGCCCCCGAGGTAGTGCAGGAGTTGGTACTGCCTAGGAAGGAACCGGCACCGCTGGAAGAGTTCACCGTTACCGAGATCGATGGGGAATACGTGGTGGAAGGCGAAGGCCTGCAGCGGCTCATGCGCAGGCTGGATCTGAACAACCGGGAAGCTGTGCGCCACCTGCAGAATGTGTTTGCAAGAATTGGCTTGTATGATACGCTGGCGGAAATGGGTGTTCCAGCAGGTGCAACTGTCAGGGTTGGAGAATTAGAGTTTGAATATATGGAATGAGGGTTTTAAATGCTGACTAGTAAACAAAGGGCCTATCTGCGCAGTCTGGGTAACGACTTGGAGCCTGTCTTCCAGATCGGCAAGGGCGGTTTGTCGGAGGAGATTATCAACCAGCTTGATCTGGTACTGGAAGCCCGCGAACTGATCAAAGTGCGGGTTCTCAAGAGCTGTCTAGATGATCCCGGCGAACTGGCCGAAGAGATCGCTGATGCTCTCGACTGTGATGTGGTGCAGAAGATCGGCAGGATCTTCCTCTTGTACCGCCCGGCTGAAGAGCCCAAAATTGAACTGCCCTGAAGGAGTAAAGCGGATGAACAGCACGATTAAGCGGTTGGGCATCATGGGCGGCACTTTTGATCCAATTCATTACGGCCACTTGGTAACCGCTGAAGGGGCCAGGTTCACCTTTGGGCTGGATCAGGTGCTGTTCATGCCCTCCGGGCAGCCCCCGCACAAAAAGAACGCCAGGGTGACCGATCCTGAGCATCGGTATATGATGACGGTGCTGGCCACCTTGACCAATCCCTATTTTGACGTTTCCAGGCTGGAAATCGATCGCGGCGGTACGAGTTATACCATTGACACTCTGCGCGCGCTCCATCAGCTCTACGGCCCCGCCACGGAGCTGTATTTTATCACCGGAGCCGATGCCATCTTCGATGTTGCCAGCTGGAAGAATGCCGATGACTGCCTGGCCCTGGCCCACTTTGTGGCCGCCACCCGCCCGGGCTTTTCGCTAGTGGACCTTCCCGAATCAACGCGGCAGTGGGTGGCGCGTCATCAGGAACGTTTCCACATCCTAAAGGTTCCCGCCATGGCCATCTCCTCAACGGAGATCAGGGAACGGGTGCGGGAGGGCAGCTCCATCCGCTATCTCGTTCCAGAACCGGTGGAGCACTACATCCGCAGGCAGCGTCTTTATACCCAGGAACTACCCCAAAGCCGCGCAAGCTGTGCGAAATAGTGTACAGGAGGGAGGGGGAAACCATGCTTTCAGAAGAGGAAGTCCGCAGACGCAAGCAGGAACTGGAAGAAAGACGAGCTTGGAAACGCAGATACCGGCGGAAGCAGATCATTTTTTACTCCTTGTTTTTTGTCATTGGCCTAATTCTCATGGTCTTTACCGCGCGCTACACGTATTTCCGGCAGGCAGCCGTCACCCAAGCCGAGAGCGGGGATGAAGGGCGCCTTCTGGTGCTGTTTGTGGGCACAGACGATGTTATCGAGGCCAGCACCAGGGCCGACACCATCATGCTGATCTCCCTGGACACCAGAACTGGTGATGTGGGCGTGCTGTCCATACCTAGGGATACCCGCGTATGGTCTCCCTCCCGGCAGCGCTGGGAACGGATCAACGCTTTATATGCCTATGGGGGCCCCAATTTGGTCATGGAGGCTGTCTCCCAGTTGGTGCGTGCGCCTGTGCGCTATTATGTGCATACGGACTTCACAGGTTTCCAACAGCTGGTGGATATCCTGGGCGGTGTGGAGATCACGGTGGAAAAGCGCATGCACTATGTGGACAAGGCGCAAGGGCTTGAGATCGACCTCTCTCCGGGCCGGCAAGTGCTGGACGGAGCCAAAGCCCTGCAGTATGTGCGCTATCGTGACGGCCTTGGGGACATATCTCTAGTCGACCCCTTCGGGGACCAGTACGGGGGCCGGGTGGAACGGCAGAGGAAGTTCGTGGAAGCATTGGCCTCCAAGATGCTCAGCTCCGCTGGTTTGGTCAGGCTCCCGCAGCTCATGGCCCAGGTGTTCAAAATCGTGGATACCAACCTGCCTTGGGAAATGGTACTGTCCTTGGCCGTTTCAGCAGGGAAATTCTCCCTGGACCGCATGCAGACCGCGGTCCTGCCAGGCAACAGCCAGGTACTCAACAACAACGGCTGGTACTGGATTGTCAACGAGCAGAAGGCGGCCCAGGTGATTGATACTGTTGTTCTGGGCAAGCCCGAGCCGCTGCAGTTGGTGGTTCTGAACGGCAGTGGACGAGCGGGCATTGCCGGGCAAGTAAGCGATCTGCTCAGGGAATACGGATACACGGTGGTTTCCACCGGCAATGCGGATCACTTCAACCACACCGCCACCTTGGTTAGGACTGCTCCCAAGAATGCCCAGCGGGTCAAGCCCCTGGCGGAGTTTCTGGGCGCTTCCATCCAGGAGGTGGAGGGGGCAGGTGCGGAAGTGACGGTAATTATCGGCAAAGACTTTACGCTCAAGAGCGAAAGGAGTGTGGGGATTTGACCAGACCCAGCGCCGTGGAGATAGCCAAGATGGCTGCTCGGGCTGCCGACGACAAAAAAGCGGATAATGTGCAGGTTTTGAGAATGCCTGAGGTGATGGTGGAAACGGAGTTCTTTGTGATCTGCAGCGCTGAGACGCATGTCCAGGTCCGAACTATTGTAGATGCGGTGATCGATGCACTAGACCAGCAGGGGGTTCAGCCCCTGCGCCAGGAGGGCGGCCCGGGAAACAGCTGGATTCTCTTGGATTACGGTGCGGTGATCGTACACGCTTTTCTGGAAAAGGACCGTCACTACTATGATCTAGAAAGGCTCTGGGCCGATGCCCAGACTGTGGCCTGGGATGCTTGAGGCCTATTCGGTTCTGGCCAGGTTCTACGACCTGTGCATGGAAGTGGATTACGGAGAGTGGGTCAGCTACCTGCTGGCTCTCTGCCGCCTCCATGGCCATGATCCAGGATCCATCATCGACCTGGGGTGCGGCACGGGCAATCTCACCCTGCCCTTGGCGGAGGCGGGTTACAGCCTCGTGGGCGTCGATCAGTCCAGGGCTATGATTGCCGAGGCACAGGGCAAAGCCGCCGAGCGCCGCCTGGAGATACCCTTTTATGTGGCCGATCTCCGGGAGTTCTCCCTGCCGGGCAGGGCTTTTGAGATCGCTCTCAGCTGCTGCGATGTCCTCAACTACCTAACCGAGGAAGACAGCCTGCGGAAGGCCTTTGCCCGCGTGCACCAGCTGTTGGCCCCGGGGGGGCTGTGGCTGTTTGATCTCAACTCTGCTCGGAAATTGCAGGAGGTTTACGGCAGCAACTCCTACGCGGATCTCCATGATGATTTTGCCTTCTTTTGGGACAACTCTTTCGACCAGACAGCCGGGATCTGTACAATGGATCTGACTTTCTTTGTACAGGTTGCCAATGGGACGTACAAGCGGATAGCCGAGCGGCACAGGCAGAAGCTGTGGCTGCCGGAGCAGATCGCCAAGCTCTGCGCCGATACAGGCTTTGTGCTTGCGGGCTGTTACGATTTTCTGACCACCAAGCCCCCTAGCTCCGAGAGCGAGCGGTGGCAGTTTGTGCTCAAGAAGCAAAAGGCCCAAGGCACTCAGCACGCATAAAAGAGGAGAAGCACCGGGGGGTGCTTCTCCTGCTTTATGGGTTTCTGAATCCCGTTGGCGGGGAGCTGGGGAAGGACTGGCCTCTCAGCAGTTCTTGTTCGGCTAAGGCAATGAGACGTCTGACCATGTGTCCGCCCACTGCTCCGCATTCCCGTGAGGTGATGTTGCCCCAGTAGCCTGTCTTGTACTCGGGGTTGATTCCCAACTCACTGGCCACTTCGTACTTGAACTGGTTTAGGGCTTGATACACTTGGGGAATGGTTTTTGGTTTGCCGGTGTTTGCACCTTGGGCCATGTTTTTTCCTCCTTTTCTGGTGCTAGCATCCCCCGGAGACGTGTTTTTAGACCTGATAGGTTTTGGCAGCGGGGATTTTCCCTATAGGCAGGATTCCCTTATATATAGTGGAATATATTTCGATGTACTCGTGAGAACTATCGCGCAGTGAACTAGGAAAGGGTGAGCCATTTGATTCCTAAGACATTTCCCCGTGGAGGGGGAGATATACCGCACCACAAGTCGGCTACTGATAAGAAGCCCATCGTGGTTCTGCCGGCTCCTGAGATCGCGGTAATCCCTCTGCAGCAGCACATAGGAGCTCCCTGCGAGCCTGTAGTGGCTGTAGGGGACAAGGTGAAGATGGGGCAGCTGCTTGGCCAGTCCAAACAGTTTATTTCCGCGCCTGTTCACTCCAGCGTTTCCGGTGAAGTGCTGGCTATCGAGGAGCGGCGCCTGGCCAACGGCAAGCAGGCACTATGCGTGGTGATCAAGAACGACTTCCGCGATGAGCCTGTCAGCGGTGCCAAGCACACCGATGTGCAGAAACTCTCTCCCAATGCCATCCGTGAAGCGGTGAAGGAGGCGGGCATCGTGGGTATGGGCGGTGCTGGTTTTCCTACCCACGTGAAGCTCAATCCTCCCAAACCCGTTGATACCATCTTGATCAACGCGGCGGAATGCGAGCCCTATTTGACCTGTGACCACAGGCTCATGGTGGAGCGGGCGGAGCAGATGGTTCAGGGCCTTTTGGCCATCATGAAGGCTACCGGAGCCGCCAAGGGCATTGTGGGCATTGAGGCCAATAAACCCGATGCAGTCGAAAAGGTGCAGGAGGCCATGGCCGCGTACGATCAGCTTTCCGTCGCTGTCCTGCAGGTCCGCTACCCGCAGGGTGCCGAGAAGCAGCTGATCAAAGCGATTCTCAACCGCGAAGTGCCCAGCGGCGGACTGCCCCACGATGTGGGCTGCGTGGTGAGCAACGTGCATACGGCTATTGCCGTTTATGAGGCCCTCAGCGCTGGCAAGAGCTCTTATGAGCGGGTTGTGACCGTGAGCGGAGGAGCGGTGGTGGATCCGCGCAACCTGCTGGTGCGTGTGGGCACACCTATTGAACAGCTGTTTGCCTTCTGCGGCGGGTTCCTGGGCGAACCTGAAGTGATTGTGTGCGGGGGCCCCATGACTGGTTGGCAGATCCAAGACCTCTCCGGCCCGGTTGTCAAGAACATGTCTGGAGTTTTGGCTCTCACCAAAGAAGAAGCCGGTTTCGATGAGAATCTCCCCTGTATCCGCTGTGAGCGCTGCGTGCACGCCTGCCCCATGGGTCTGACGCCCAATCTGCTTGGTGAGTATTCTGATAAGGGCCTGTACCGGGAAGCTGAGTGGATCCATCTGCGGGATTGCATCGAGTGTTCACTCTGTTCTTATGTCTGTCCGGCCAAGCGGGCCCTGGTCACTTGGATTAAGAAGGGCAAGGCGGGCTTAGCGGCTGAGAAAGCCAAGGAAAAAGTGAGCTAGGGGTGAAGTGAATGCAGATCAAGACGGGTCCGTTTCTCCGTAGTCCGTTGACAATCAAGCGCATCATGATCGATGTGCTCATCGCTTTGACGCCTGCCGTCATAGCCGGCCTGATCTTCTTTGGGCTGCCTGCCCTCAAGGTGCTGGTGCTCAGCACCCTCAGCGCGGTTTTGACCGAGGCCATTTTGCTGCGGGCACCCCTGACTCCCAAGGGGATCTTTGGCGACGGCAGCGCGGCCGTAACCGGCCTTTTGGTTGGTTTGATCCTGCCTTCCACCGTGTCCTGGTGGGTACCCGTTGTGGGCTCTGTTTTGGCCATCGCCCTGGTGAAGCTGGCCTTTGGCGGCCTGGGGCACAACATCTTTAACCCGGCCCTGGGAGCGCGGGCGATCCTGCTTCTGGCCTTTACCTCCCAGTTGGTGAGGTTTTCGGCCCCCTTCGACACGGTTACAGCAGCGACGCCGCTGCTGAGCACCAGGAGTTTTTCCTGGTCTTTGGTGTGGGGGAACGTGGGCGGCAGTATCGGCGAGACTTCGGTGATCGCCATCCTGCTCGGTGCAGCCTATCTGCTCTACAAAGGGCATATTAACTGGCGGAATCCTGTGGGTTATGTGGGCAGCGCCTTTATCCTGGCCCTGCTTTGGGGTTTGGATCCCTGGTACACCATCACGGCGGGCGGTCTGCTCTTTGCCGCCGTTTTCATGGCCACCGACATGGTCACATCGCCGGTAACGCCGTTGGGCCAGTTCGTCTTCGGAATTGGCTGCGGCGTCTTAACCATGGTGATCCGGCAGTTTACGTCTCTGCCCGAAGGGGTTACCTTTGCCGTTCTGACCATGAATGCCTTGGCGCCGGCCATTGAGTCCCTGACCGTTCCGCGCATCTTCGGGCTGCCCATCAGCCAGGAAAGCTGGAAGAGGGGCATTGCCTTGACGACAGCCGCGGTTGTTGTGTTCGCCGGCTTGTTTATACTGATCGACCGTTCTCAACCAGAAGTGTCCCCGGTGTTCAGCTTTGGCCACTATCTGCCCATTGACGAGCTGCTGGGAACCGGTGCTTACGAAGTGGTTGAAGAGAATGGAACACTGTACTACATCGTCCGCGACGAGGAGGGCAACCCTGCTCAGGCGGCCTTCGTCGCCGAACAGGGGGGATTTAACGGCCCCATCCGCTTCTTGTTGGTTCTGGATGCGGAGCACAAGATCCAGCACATCAGCGTCCTGGAGCACGGGGAAGACCCCGGCTTAGGCGAGCTGGCCACCAGGCCCGCTTTCCTCGAGCAGTTTGTGGGGCTGGATAGGAGCAGTTCCTTCAGCTTGGGCGCGGATGTGCAAGGGGTAACAGGCGCTACTATTTCGTCCCGCGCTCTGGTTACTGGGGTAGAACGGGCGCTGACTCAGTTTGACCGCGCCTTCTTCCCGCAGGAAGAAGCAGGTGCCTATGCCGATGGCACCTACGCTGCCCAGGTAGATTCGTTCGGCGGCAAGCTGGAGCTGGAAGTGGTCGTGGAAGGCGGCCGGATTGCTGCTGTGAACGTGCTGCAGCACTCTGATACGCCTGGCATCTCCGATCCTGCCTACGCTAGAGTGCCCCAGGCCATCGTGGCGGCCAATTCGGCCCAAGTGGATGCCGCTTCCGGCGCTACTGTTTCCAGCCAGGCGATTATGAAGGCGGTGGAGCAGGCCTTGGCCCAGGCTGCCGGTGAACCTGCTGCTGAGGCGCCGGCAGAAGCAGCGGGAGAAACCTATCCTGACGGCACTTACTACGGCCAGGCTGACTCCTTCGGCGGCCAGCTGGAGCTGGAGGTAGTTGTGGAAGGCGGGCGGATTGCTGCTGTAAACGTGCTGCAGCACTCGGATACACCGGGAATTTCTGACCTGGCCTATGAACAGGTACCTCAGGCTA
>JAAYMM010000054.1 GCA_012521335.1 Bacillota bacterium
ATCGTCATGAAAACTTCGCCGCGCAAGGCCATGGAAAGCTCGAGGTGATCAAATGTTCACACTGAAGGTGGCATTCCGCAATATTTCCCGTCAGAAAAAGCGCAGCTTCCTGCTCGCGGGCGCCATTGCCTTCGGGATGCTGGTGATCACCGTCATCAACGCCCTCACTGGAGGCTTGGTGGAGAACATCAGGGATAACTTTGCCCACGCCCTAGGCGGTCATGTGTTCATTACGGGGCGGGAGTTCAACGAACGGGGCCAGATTATCAGCAAAATCCGGCCCGATGAGCGCCTTGATCAGCTCTTGGCGGAGAACGCAAGCCGCATTGAGGCCTTTACCAAGCGGAGCCAGGCTCTGCCTTCGCTCATATTCGGATCTAAGCAGACTATGCATCTGGTCTACGGCGTGGATTTCCATGAGGAAGATAAGCTCTTGGCGAGCCTGGTGGTTACACAGGGCTCCCTGGATCCAGTGCTCACCTTGGAGAACGCGGCAATCCTGCCGCTGCCTGCGGCGGAGCGCCTGGGCGTTGAGGTGGGGGAGACCATCCTGGTCAGGCTGGAAACGCTCACCGGCCAGCACAATGTGGGCGAGCTCCTGGTGGTGGCTTTGGTGGAAGACCAGGAGCAGTTCGGCCTGTCCGCAGCCTATGTGAGCAGGGCTTACCTGAATGGCCTTTTGGGGCTGGACCCTGAGGAATACCAGATGCTGAACATGTTCCTGACCGATCTCGGCCTGGTGGACGAGTTTACACGTACCTTTAGGGAAGGGCTGGTAAAGCCCGGGGAAGAACCGGACGAGGACGAGCCTGAGCTGACGGTGAGCGTGGGGGGCGTGCCGCTGGATCCCGCACAGCAGCAGCGGAGGGTCTCCCGCTGGGAAGGCACGCGCTACCGGGTGATGAACATCAACCAGATTATGGAGCCGGTGGAGCTCGCGGTGGGCGTGCTGAACCGAGTGGGGCTGGTTATCTTCATCATCCTGCTCCTTGTGACCATGGTGGGCATTACCAATACCTTTAGAATGATTCTGATCGAGCGCACCAAGGAGATCGGCACTATGCGGGCTTTCGGCATGCACCGCAGCCAGGTGCAGCGCATTTTCCTGTGGGAAGCGGTGCTGCTGGGCCTAGTTGGCTGCGCGGCCGGTTTGGCCCTAGCTGGCCTGCTCATTCTTGTCGTGGGCCATTGGCCTCTCAATGTAGAACCTGCGCTGCAGTTCTTCCTGAACCAGGGTCGCATCACCTTCCGCCTATCTTTGGGCGGCGTCCTGCTGAACATGTTCCTTGTGGTGCTCACCAGCCTGGTGGCCGCCTATTGGCCGGCCCGGGCTGCTGCCAGACTTTCACCCATCAAGGCACTCAGCTCTAACTTCTAGGAGGTTGCCATGAAAAGAGAAGCCTTAGTTATCACCGCAGTCCTGCTGCTGCTGGCTGTGGTGCCAGCGGTACAAGCAGAGGATTTGAGCAAGATGCGCGCCATTTTGGAGAAAATAGATGCCCAGTCGCGCTTTGACGGCGTGGATTTTTCTGCCCTGCTCACGATGATTGTGGAAGACCCGGAAGAGGGGATAGAAAAGCTGGTGGTCAGGCAGTTCCGGCGGGATGATGGAGAACGCTACCTCCTGCTTATTCAGGAACCCGTGACCCAAAGGGGACAGGGTTACCTTCTGGAAGGCGACAACCTCTGGTTCTATGATCCTTCCAGCAGGCAGTTTGCCCATACGTCCCTCAAGGAAACGTTCCAGGATTCGGATGTGCGCAATGCCGATTTTGGGAGCAGCAGCTACGCCTCTTCCTATGAAATCGAAGGCTACGGGGAGGATGTGCTGGGCAGCTTCGAGACTTACATTATGGATTTGAAAGCAGTGGACGATACAGTTCCCTTCCCCTATGCCAGAATTTGGGTGACCAAGGATACCAACCTGGTGCTCAAGGCGGAGGAGTACAGTCTCACCCGCCGTTTGATGCGCTCGGCGCTGTTCCCCAAGTATGCCAAGGTGGGGGAAGCGATCATCCCGGTGCAGATGATCTTCGTGGATGAGCTGGTGGAAGGCAAGAAGACGCAGGTTACGCTAAGCGAGATTTCCACGGCGAAGATACCTGATCACGTCTTTACCAAGGCCTACCTGGAACGAGTAAACCGGTAACAAGGCTGAAGGAGGGCAATCATGCGCAGAGCGGTTTTTCTGAGCATCCTGCTTGTGTTCCTGCTGGCGGGGACAAGCTGGGCAGTGGACTATGACGACCTTTTTGGTGGAGACCTACTTGTGGAAGTGGAAGAAGATGCCGGCGCGCTGGCGCCGGAGGAAGCCCTCCTGGTCCAAGACCGCCTGGCCGTGGGGGGCAGCTACAGTTTCAATCTCCAGGCAACCCGCCCCTTCCTGGATGGAAAGGCAGGGGACACCAGCCTTTCGGGGAATCTGGGCACCCAGGTCTATTTGGACGCGAGGCCAGACCCCAACTTTAGGTTATTTGCCAAGGCGGGGATCAGCTACGCTCTGAGTGAAAAGCTGACCCCTCCCCGGGAGGAACACCTGGAAGTTAAGCTGCAGGAACTGTTCGCCGATTTCAACTATGACAATAAGGTCTTCTTCCGGGCAGGCAAGCAGAACGTGAAGTGGGGAGTGGGGTACTTCTTCAGCCCCGCGGACATCATCAACATTGGGCGGATAGATCCCCTGGATCCGGAAGCTGAGCGGGAAGGGCCCGCGGCCTTGAAGATCCACTACCCCAAGGGAAGCAGCAACTACTACCTGTACGCCTTGTTTGATGATGTAAAGGAGCTGCAGGACCTGGCCTTAGCGCCGAAGATGGAGTTTGTGGCGGGCAAGACCGAGTTCGGCCTCGGCGCCTTCTACCAGCGCGGCAAGCATCCCCGCCTGATGGCTACCGTTTCCTCATCATTTGGAGAGGTGGGCTTCTTTGGAGAAGCCGTGCTCAGCTTTGGCTCTGACCGGGGCTTTTTGGAGCCGAAAGGCCCCGTCTATGAAGTGGTGCAAAAGGATGGGCTCTTTGTGCAGGCTACTGCCGGGGGCATGTACCGCTATCAGGACAGGGACGGGCGGCTTGACCTGGCCGCAACGCTCCAGTATTACTTCAACGGCGAAGGATACCCAGATCAAGAGGGCATAAAAAAAGTGCGCCTGGCCTTAGCCAACCAGGAGTGGCCGCCGGTGCTCAATTATGACAAGCTGGGTTCGCTGGCCTTGATGGGCAGTGGTCGCCATTACCTGGCCGCGAGCCTCACCTGGAACCGCATCTTTGGCTCCAAACTGACGGCCAGCACGCTGGTTCTGGCTAACCTCTCTGACCAATGGGGCCTGGTTTCGGCCACACTTCGCCTGCCATCCCACGGCAAATTCTCGCCGAGTGTGGGCATCCGTTCGACTTTTGGGGCGCCAGGCACGGAGTATGGAGCTGCTGGGCGGGCTGTTACCGTGTATGCCGCGGTGAGCGTGGGAGGGTCCTTCTGAACGCGAATAAGCGCCTTGCTTCTCTGTGAGCAAGGCGCTTCAGTCTTTCTGGCGGTTGTCAGCGTCCGTTGGCACTGGTAAGGGAGACACTCAGCTCCAAGGTGCCGATGTTGGTGATCAGGGGAACCACGATGGCTTGTTCTGTGGCCATGGACAGGGTGCCCTCAGTGCCCACAAAAACCTGGGGCGGGGAGATCTGGCAGGCCAGGTCGGTACCCGACAGGTGCGTCATGGCATTGCCGCTGATGATGTTGGCCACTTCCCCCAGTGCTGAACAGACGAACGCGTCCAGTTTGGTCATGGGCATGCCGGCCATGATGGCCACCATCTCCAAGGCCATGCTCTTGGGAAAGCTGTAGAGCAGGGAGCCCCTGAGGTCGCCGGTGACTCCGATGACCACATTGGCCTCACTGACAGGCCCCAGCTCTTCCACAACCCTGAGCTGTCCCCTTTGGACGTCGAGGTTCAGCATGATCCTAAACACGTCGATGGTTGCTTTGTAGAATGGGTTTATGTATTCTGCCTTCATTGCTGCCCTCCTTGCTCCCGGATATACTCGCCGATGCGCTGATCCTCTTTGCCCACGTGCATGATCAGCCAGGTCATTACTTTGGCGGCGAACTCCTGTACTTTTTCCTCATCAAAACCTTCCCGTTCCACCCGCTGGGCAAACTCGCGGATCTCTTCCCGGAAGGCGTTGTGGATGGCCGCGTGTTTTTCCAGCCAAGGGTAGCCGATTTCCTTCTGCAGCGCCTCTTCATCGCGGAAATGGATGACCACGTAATCCTTCATGAACTCCAGTGTGGACTGGACTTCGTCGAGGCGTTCTTCCCACGATTCCTCTCCCTGTACGGCGCGGATGAAGCTGGCTACCCTGCCAAACAGTTCCTGGTGTTGAGAATCGATCAGTTCCGATCCGATTCGGTAGTGCTCTTTCCACATCTGCGCTCCTCACTCCTTTCCGGGGGTATTCTGCACCTTCCCCGGAATTCCTCCGTCGAAGAAGGGCTTGAATCAAGTGATTTTTGGCACAGGATGGAGGATAGTGCCATTCTAACCAGAATAGTGAAAGAAAACAGCAGGATGGAAAGGAGAGGGTAGGCTTGACGCTGAAGATCATGGGACCAGAGGTGCCCAATCTGCCCTGGGAAGAACGGCCCCGCGGCAGTTCAGATGTCCTCTGGCGCTATTCCCAGAACCCGGTGATTCCCCGGGACCTCATTCCCTGTTCCAACAGCATCTTCAACAGCGCGGTAGTGCCCTATCAAGGCGAATTCCGCGGCGTGTTCCGGGTGGACAATAAGGCTAGGGAGATGCGGCTGCATGCTGGACGGAGCAGTGATGCCCTCACATGGGAACTGGAGCCTGACCCCATCGCCTTCCAGGGCGCCAACGAGGAGATCGCACGGTTTGTCTACGGCTACGATCCCCGGGTAACCTGGATCGAAGACCGCTACTACGTCACCTGGTGCAACTGGTACCACGGCCCCACCATCGGCCTGGCTTACACCCACGATTTCGAACAGTTCTACCAACTGGAGAATGCCTTTCTGCCCTTTAACCGCAACGGAGTGCTGTTTCCCCGCAGGATAGGGGGGAACTACGCCATGCTCTCCCGGCCCAGCGACAATGGGCATACTCCCTTCGGCGACATCTTCTACAGCGAAAGCCCTGACCTGGTCTATTGGGGCAGGCACCGCTTTGTCATGGGCGTGGCTGAGGGCTGGCAGTCCACCAAAATCGGTGCGGGGCCGGTGCCCATTGAAACCTCGGAGGGGTGGCTGCTGATCTACCATGGCGTGCTCACTTCGTGCAACGGCTTCGTGTACAGTGCAGGAGCAGCCCTGTTGGATCTGGATCAGCCCTGGAAGGTGATCGCCCGGTCCAAACCTTATATCATCTCACCGCAGACTTACTACGAATGCGTGGGGGATGTGCCCAACGTGGTCTTCCCGTGTGCGGCGCTGGTAGATGCCCCCACTGGCCGCCTAGCCTTGTATTACGGCGGGGCTGATACTGTAGTTGCCGTAGCCTTCGGTTATGTGCAGGAACTGGTTCAGTTCGTCAAAGATAATTCCATGATTTAGGAGGGGGAAACATGCGCAACTTTACGTTCTCCAACACTACCAAGATCATCTTCGGCAGGGGAGCAGAGGAAAAGGTCGGCCGGGAAGCGGCCCAGTACGGCCGGAAAGTGCTGCTGCACTACGGCG
This sequence comes from Bacillota bacterium, assembly GCA_012521335.1. Lineage (GTDB taxonomy): Bacteria > Bacillota > Limnochordia > Darwinibacteriales > Darwinibacteriaceae > DTU010. The sequence continues at coordinate 5,689 of JAAYMM010000054.1, forward strand.
GAGGGCACATTGTGCGTTCTGGGCTCAAAGCCAGAGTGGAAGCGGCGCTGCGGGAAGCTGGCCTGGAAATAGTGGAGCTGGGTGGAGCACAGCCCAACCCCAGGCTGAGCCTGGTGCGGGAGGGCATTGAGCTGGCCCGCAGGGAAAAGGTGGATCTGATCCTGGCTGTAGGCGGCGGCAGCGTAATCGACTCGGCCAAAGCCATCGGCATCGGTGTTCCTTACGCAGGGGACGTCTGGGACTTTTTCGCCGGCAAAGCCCAGGCAGAAGAGATGCTGCCCTTAGGGGTCATCTTGACTATACCTGCAGCGGGCAGCGAATCCAGCAACAGTTCTGTGATTACCAATGAAGACGGCTGGCTGAAGCGGGGCTACACAGGCGAGGTGATGCGCCCTGCATTCGCCCTGCTCAATCCCGAGCTAACCTACAGCCTGCCTCCGTACCAGACCGCCTGCGGAGTGGCGGACATGATGGCCCACATCATGGAGCGCTACTTCACCAATGAACCCGATGTGCTCTTCAGCGATCACCTCTGTGAAGCGGCCCTGCGCGGCATCATCCAATATGCCCCCATCGCGGTGCGCGAGCCTGAGAACTATGCCGCGCGGTCCAACATCATGTGGGCCGGTACCATTGCCCACAACGACCTTCTGGGCATGGGCCGGATAGGCGACTGGGCTTCCCATAACATCGAGCATGAACTGAGTGCCCTTTACGATATCGCCCACGGTGCGGGGCTGGCCATCGTGTTCCCGGCTTGGATGAAATATGTCTACAAGCACAATCCTGAGCGCTTCGTGCAGTTTGCCGTGCGGGTGTTCCAGGTAGAGCAGGACTTCTTCAATCCGGAGCGGACGATCCTCGAAGGCATCCGCCGCTTGGAGGAGTTCTTCCGCAGCATCGGCCTGCCGGTGCGGCTGAAGGATGCGGATCTGCCTGCAGACCGCCTGGAAGAGATGGCCGCCAAGGCGACGGCAGATGGCCCCTTGGGGAGCTTTGTGCCCCTGGGCAAAGACGATGTCCTGGCTATTTACAAGCTCTGCAACAGCTAGAGGCGCCGAAGCACAGTGATGGGGCGGACTATCTCGCCCCGTCCTTCTTCTAAAGGGGCCTGCAGGTCCCAGTCGTTCCACCAGCCAATGAACTCAAATTGGTGCAGTTTGGTCGCAGCCAAAATGAACTCCTGGGGGAAGATGGCCCGCCGGAGCCCTTTGTGGAGCAGGGTGCGCTCTTGGCCCTGGTCCTTGATGGTAAACAGGATGTTTTCTTCGTAGAGCTGTTCCGCCGCGTTGTGCATGCGGGTGGTGTAGCGGGTGGTGACGGTTATGCCGTCCCGGCGCATCACCCACTGATCGAAGTTGTTGCTCAGGGGCTCAAAATCGATGCACCAGTCGAGAAAATAGAGGCCCCCAGGCTTGAGGCCGGCCTGGGCCGAGCTGAAGTGGCTGAGCAGCTGCTCCGTATTCTGCACGTACAGGGAACCCATCATAATGTATAGAAAATCTGCAGGTTCATCTAGGCGGAAGTCCGCCAGATCGGCCAAGTAGAACTTGGGTGTGTGGCCTTGGGCTGCGGCCTTCTCCTGGGCGTACTCAAGCATGGTTGGATTGAGATCCAGCCCCCAGTACTCGTAGCCGCGGCCCAGGAACTCCAGCATGTGGGGTCCGTTGCCGCAGGCGAGCTCCAGCACGTTCCGCACGGGTATCTTGGAATACCTGGCCATGGCTTCTTCCATAACATCTACTTCCTTGGGAATATTCCGGTAGGAAAAGGCGATGTCATAGTAATGGGGGAAGCTGTATATGCTGTCCAAGCAATCACCTTTTTCTAAACTGATATTGGAGGGAACTACCTTATGACGCAAGCAACAGCCGTTTTCGGCGGAGGGTGCTTCTGGTGCATGGAGGCTGTGTTCAGTGAGCTCAAGGGCGTTCTGGAAGTGCTGCCCGGTTACAGCGGCGGGCATGTGGAAAACCCCACCTACGAACAGGTGTGCACTGACCAGACGGGGCACGCAGAGGTGGTGCAGGTCACCTACGATCCTGAGGTGGTCAGCTATGAGGACCTTTTGCGCATCTTCTTCAGCACCCACGATCCCACCACCCTGAACAGGCAGGGTGAAGATGTGGGCACCCAGTACCGTTCGGTTATCTTCTACGCCAGCGAAGCAGAACGCCAGGCTGCGGAGAAGATCAAGGCAGAAATGGCACCGCTGTGGGACGATCCCATTGTGACTGAGATCGTCCCGCTGGATAGGTTCTGGCCAGCGGAAGAGTACCACCGCGATTACTTCCGGCGCAATCCCCAACAGACCTACTGCAGCCTGGTGATTGCCCCCAAGGTGGCTAAGTTCCGCAAGGCTTTCGCGGAGAGGTTAAAGGCGCGCTGATTGGGGGAACTTCATGGTGGCGAAATAATCTTCCACCGTTTCCGCCCGGCGGATGAGCTGGGTTGTCCCGTCCATGCGCAGCAGGACTTCCGCCGAGCGCAGCCTGCCGTTGTAGTTGTAACCCATGGAATAGCCGTGGGCGCCCGTATCGTGGATGACCACTAGATCGCCCAGCTCTATTTTGGGCAGCGGGCGGTCGATGGCGAACTTATCGTTGTTTTCGCAGAGCCCCCCCACCACGTCGTAGATGTGGTCGTGGGGGTGATCTTCTTTCCCGGCCACCGTAATGTGGTGATAGGCCCTGTACATGGCTGGCCGCATGAGATCGGCGGCGCAGGCATCCAGGCCGATGTAGCTCTTGTGCGTCTCCTTGCGGCGGATGGCGGTGGCGATGAGCTGCCCGTAGGGGGCAAGCATGTAGCGTCCCAGTTCGGTCACGATGGCCACGTTGCCCAGACCCGCAGGAATGAGCACTTCTTCAAAGGCTTCCTGCACGCCGGCACTGACCGCGGTGATATCCACGGGCTGCTGGTCTGGACGGTAGGGGATGCCTATGCCTCCCGACAGGTTCACAAAGGTGAAGCGGGCGCCGGTCTCCTCGTGCAGCTCCCTGACTGTTTCAAAGAGCAGCCGCGCCAGGGCGGGATAGTAGTCATTGGTCACCGCGTTGCTCACCAGAAAGGCGTGCAGCCCGAACTCCTCCACACCCAGGTGGAGGAGCTCCCGGACCGCCTCGCTGAGCTGGGCCCGGGTCATGCCAAATTTGGCTTCGGCGGGCGTATCCATGATGCCGTTGCTGACCACGAAAGTGCCTCCCGGGTTGTAGCGCAGGCACATCTTCTTGGGTATGCTGGGCAGCTTGGCAATGAATGCCACATCGGTCACATCGTCCAGGTTGATGGTGGCTCCGAGCCTATGGGCCAAAAGAAAGCTTTCGAAGGGAGTCATATTGGATGAGAACATGATCTCTTCTCCCTTGAAGCCCAAGGCCTCTGCCAAAAGCAGCTCTGTGGAGGTCGCGCAGTCCACTCCGCAGCCCTCTTCTTTGAGTATGGAGAGGATGACCGGATTGGGGTTGGCTTTGATGGCAAAATACTCTTTGAACCCCTGATTCCAGGCAAAGGCTTCATACAACCTCCGGGCGTTTTCGCGGATGCCGCGCTCGTCGTAGAGATGAAAAGGAGTCGGATATTCTTCGGCAATGGCGCGCAGGCGCTGTGCACTGACAAATGGTCTTTTCATGGGAACCTCCACTAGTTCTAGAGTAAAAAGCATAAAGAGAACCCAACCCAAGCGGGTTGGGTTGTCTGCAAGGAGAAGCTTTAGATGCTGATGGCCAGCTCCAAAGCGATCTCCATCATCTTGGTGAAGCCTACCTGCCGGTCTTGGGCCGGCAGTTCCTTGCCGCTGTACACTTCATCGGAAATAGTGAGCATGCAGAGGGCGTTCTTCTTCGCCTTGGCTGCGTTCATATACAGGGCCGCTGCCTCCATTTCTACGGCAAGGACGCCCATTTCCTTCCAGGCATCCGGCAGGCCGTATTGGTTGTAGAAAATGTCCGAGGAGAGCACATTGCCTACAAAGACGCGCTGGCCCTTCTCTTCCGCGATCTGCACAGCCTTTTGCAGCAGATTCCAAGAAGCAATGGGGGCATAGGTGCCCGGCAGCTTGTACTGGTAGGCGTAGTTGGAATCAGTGCAGGCGCCCATGGCCAGCACCAGATCCATAATCTTTACCTCGTCGCTGATGCCGCCCGCGGAACCGATGCGGATGATGTTGTCCACATCGTAGAAGTTAAACAGCTCATAGGTGTAGATGCCTATAGAGGGCATACCCATACCGTGGCCCTGCACGGAAACGGGTTTGCCTTTATACAGGCCTGTGAAGCCCAGCATGCCCCGGATTTCATTATAACATTTTACATCTTCCAGGTAGGTCTCTGCAACAAATTTCGCCCGCAGCGGATCCCCCGGCATCAGAACGGTTTTGGCGATCTCGCCTGGTTTCGCCGCATTATGCGGTGTGGTCATCTCTATTCCTCCTTAATCTGCGATATATCATCTATACTTAGACAAATGGGACGTTCTTCCTTCAGGGGAGCTGGGCCCGTCAGCTTCCGAGTGCATATGCTGTACCAACAGCAAACTGCGCAAGGAGGAAAAGAGATGGCACTCATGCATACCGTTCAGGCCGGCGAAACCCTCTGGAGCATCAGCCTGCTGTACGGAGTGGCCCTGGAGGAGCTGCGGGCGGCCAACGGGCTCGCGGGCGACGTGATCTATCCCGGCCAGGAGCTGATTATCCCCAGGGCGGAAGAGAGCGGGGAAGAAGAGCCACTGCCTACCGTCCCCACGGCCACCCTGCCTTCCCTGGAAGGGGGATTTGTCCTTCCTGAGGGCAGCTACACGCAGCAGGACCTGGCTGATATCGCTCTTTTGGCCAGGTTGGTCTATGCCGAAGCCCGGGGGGAACCTTTTGAGGGGCAGGTGGCCGTGGCTGCTGTGCTGCTGAACAGGGTGCGGAATCCCCAGTTTCCCGACACGGTGGCCGGGGCAGTCTACCAACCGGGCCAGTTTGAGCCTGTGGCCAACGGCTCCATCAACCAGACTCCCAACAACTTGGCCTATCTGGCGGTGCTGGAAGCGTGGCAGGGGAGTGATCCCACCCAGGGATCTCTCTTTTTCTGGAACCCCCGCAAGGTACCCGCCTCCAGCTGGGTGTGGACGCGGCCAGTAAAACTCCAGATCGGCAATCATGTTTTTGCCTAGGAAAAGAGGTCAAGATCCTGCGATCTTGACCTCCCCTCGTGGGTAAGGATCACCAGTTGGGCTTACCGCGCCTGCTTGGTTTGTTTTAAACCAAGAAATTACTTGCTTCCTTGGATAATCACCGCAGAATTGCCATGGCCAATCTGGGTGACCAGAGCGGTGAAGCTGGAGCCGCTCTGGTCGATCCTGGCCGTATTGGCGTTGCCCACTTGGTAGGTGCCTGCCCAGTTGCTGGTGCCTACTTGATGAATCACCGCGTTGTTGCGGTTGCCCACCTGATAGGCACCTGCCCAGTTTCCCCAGCCATTCTGCCACTGCTGAACGTAGTTTCCGTCACCGTACTGGTAGACATAGGCTCGGTTGTTCTCGCCTTGCTGAACCTGTTCCGAACTGTTGTCGTTACCTTCCTGATAGACGAACGCTAGGTTCTCGAAGGGCTCTATTTCATCTTCGGGGACCTGGAAAAAGCTGGTGAGCCAGGCCTCCAAATCCATAGGTGTCATGGGCTGGAGTTCCTGCGCATGTGCGCTTGCACCGCCGAGCAGTCCCGCCACTAGCAACACCAATACAAGAAATGCCATTCTCTGCTTCATTCGTTTTCCTCCTTGGCAACCCGGCTGTCTAATTGCTTAGACCCGTGGCTTTGTGTCCCCACCTCACGATGGGTTTACCTTTATCTGAGGGAAAGAAGAACGTTAATTCTACTGTCTCTCAAATGTGTTTGCG
>JAAYMM010000055.1 GCA_012521335.1 Bacillota bacterium
GGAACTTCCGCTCCTTAGGCCACGGCGATGTGAACTTTGAGGAGATCATCAGGGAGCTCAACGCCATCGGTTACAACGGTCCCCTCTCGGTGGAGTGGGAAGACAGCGGCATGGAGCGAGAATTCGGAGCCCGAGAGTCGCTGGAGTTCGTCCGCAGAATCAACTTCGCCCCATCCACCATGGCCTTCGATGAATCGATGAAAAAGTAGAGCAAGCACAAAGAGGGCTGCTGACCTTGGCCAGCAGCCCCTTCTTGTTCACCGTGACAGGGTGAATGGCGGGCGACCCTCGATCAACTGGCGGAGATCAAAGCACAGCGCGTCTCCACCTTGAGCGAGTTTCTTGAAGTCATGCTGTACAACACCCAGTTCTTTCTCACCATGGAACGGGAAATCGATCAACTGCTGACCACCTATTTAACGGGATATGTTTAGTGTGGTCATCTCCAACCCACCTGTTCAGAGCTTCTCAACCCAATACGAAACGGATGCTGTCCTCCAGATGCTGAAGTACTATGCTTTTTCCTTCCGCGGCCTGCTGCTGAGGAACCAATAAAGCCGTGCAGAAAAAAACCAGGGCTGGGAGTAGAATCCCAGCCCTGTGCTTTTCTTGCTTAGGCGAACTTGGCCAACCGGTCGAAGGAAGGCTTCAATGCCGGATAGAGGTCTCTGTACACCTGATAGATCTCAGCGTAGACCTTGCCCCACTCCTCATCAGGTTCTACAGAGCGCACGACCTTGATGATGGAATCGGAGGCTTCCCGTACGTCGCCGTAGATGCCTGTGCCCACCCCGGCCAGGATCGCGGCGCCGAGGGCCGGACCTTCATCAATGTTGATCTCATCCAGAGTCAAACCTGTGACACTGGCAATGATCTTTTTCCACAGGGGCGATCTTGCGCCGCCTCCCAAGGCCCGCAGGGATGTGCCGTTCCAGCCCGCGGAGCGCAGCAGTTCCACAGAGTCGCGGAACCCGAAGGCCACACCTTCCATCACCGCGCGGATCATCTCGCCCTGGTCATGGGTGGCACTGAGGCCCACAAAGGTGCCCCGGGCATTGGCATCGCCGTGCGGCGTGCGCTCTCCGCTGAGATATGGCAGGAACACCAGCCCACGGCTGCCGGGAGGAACTGCTTCAGCGGCCTTGGTAATCACGTCGTAAGGCACTTCCTCCAGGCCCAGCCGCTTGCGCAGCCAGCTTAAGGAGAGGCCTGAAGAAAGGTTGACGCCCATCATGTAGAACTCATCCGGCACGCAGCTGTTGAACATGTGCACCGTACCCTCGGTGACGATCTTGGGTGCCGCCAGGTGGGCCAAAATCACGCCGCTGGTCCCGATGCTGACCATGCCTCTGCCGGGTACGACCACGCCGGAACCCACGGCTCCGCAGGCATTGTCTGCACCTCCGCCCACCACGGGAGTGCCCGGCTTGAGCCCAGTGGCCGCCGCAGCTTCCGCAGTGATGGTGCCGCCAACGTCGGAGGAACCGATGATGGGCGGCAGGATTTCCGGGTCGACACCCAGCGGTTCCAGCACCGGCTTAGACCAGACCTGCTCTCGCACGTTCATCATGAGCATACCAGCAGCATCAGACACTTCCATGGCCAGCTCGCCGGTGAGACGGAAGCGCACATAGTCTTTGGGCAGCACCAGCCAGCGCAATCGCGCGTAGTTCTCCGGCTCATTGTCCTTCAGCCACAGCACCTTAGGCAGGGTGAACCCTTCCAGAACGGGGTTGCACACCTCTTCCCGCAGAACATCGGCGGCCACGGTGGCCTCGATGAAGCGGCACTGTGCGCTGGTCCGCACGTCATTCCAGAGAATGGCCCGCCTGATGACCTGGTAGTTTTCATCAAGGAAGACCGAGCTGTGCATCTGGCCAGAGAGGCCTACACCTGCTACATCCTCGGCAGAGATGGAGTATTTGGCCAAAAGGCCGCGCACCGCTTCCGCAGACGCCCGCCACATATCCTCGGGCTCTTGCTCCGACCAGCCCGGCTGGGGCGAGTAGAGGGGGTATTCCGCTGTGTGGCTCCCCACAACTGCACCTTCGCCGCTGAGCAGCAGAGCCTTCACTGCCGATGTACCAACATCCAGCCCAATGAGGTATTTCATATCTTCAACCCGCCTTTAGCTCAATTAGTCGGCAAACATGTACCGGTTGAGGATGGTTTCCAGCAGTTCTTGACGCCCAGAGGTGAGCTTGATCTCCTGGTGCTCCAAGGCGTATTGGGCCAGCTCTTTGAAGCCCACTTCGCCCTTGACGATCTTCTCACCGATTCCCGTGCGGTAGCTGCTGTAACGCTCAGCGATGAAGTCTTCCAGTTCCCTGGACTCCAGCAGGCGCTGGGCGATGAGCAGTCCGTGGGCAAAGGCATCCATGCCGGCGATGTGCCCATAGAACAGGTCGATGGGTTCAAAGGAACCTCTGCGCACCTTGGCGTCGAAGTTGAGTCCGCCTGGAGCCAGACCGCCATTGAGCAGGATCTCATACATAGCCAAAGTGGTGGTATAGATATTGGTGGGGAACTGGTCCGTATCCCAACCGAGCAGGTCATCGCCCTGGTTGGCATCTACGCTGCCCAAAAGGCCGTTGATGCGGGCCAGACGCAGCTCATGCTGGAAGGTGTGGCCGGCCAGAGTAGCATGGTTGGCCTCGATGTTGATTTTGAAATACTTCTCCAAGCCATAGGTCTTCAGGAAGCCGATCACCGCAGCCACATCAAAGTCATACTGATGCTTGGTGGGCTCCTTCGGTTTAGGCTCAATCAGGAACTGCCCGGTGAAGCCGATCTCCTTGGCGTAGTCCACTGCCATGTGCAGGAAGCGAGCCAGGTTATCCAACTCCAGCTTCAGGTCAGTGTTAAGCAGGGTCTCATAGCCTTCACGGCCGCCCCAGAACACGTAGTTCTCGCCGCCCAGTTCCTTGGTGATCTCCATGGTCTTCTTCACCCTGGCCGCGGCGTAAGCAAACACATCGGCATTGGGCGAAGTGGCTGCCCCGTGCATAAAGCGGGGATGGGTAAACAGGTTGGTGGTGCCCCAGAGCAATTTGATGCCCGTGGCTTTCATCAAGTCTTTGATCAGTGCCGCGATCTCATCTAGGTTCTGGAACGTTTCCTCCAGCGTCTCCCCTTCTGGGGCAATATCCACATCGTGGAAGCAGAAGAAGGGAATCTGCATCTTGCTCATGAATTCAAAAGCTGCTTCGGCCTTGGCCTTGGCGATATCCATGGGTTTGGTGAGATGTCCCCAAGACCGCACGGCCGTACCGGAACCAAACATATCCACGCCTGCCCCGCAGAGGGTGTGCCAGTAGGCCATGGAAAAACGCAGCTGTTCTTCCATGGTCTTTCCGCCTACCACCCGCTGGGGATCATAGTAGCGGAACGCCAAGGGGTTGCGGCTGTCCTTGCCTTCGAAAACCACCTTGGTCACTTCAGGGAAATACTTGTTCATGCTCTACTCCTCCTTGTTTCAGAAAGTATGTCTCACTCTAAGACGTATGCTGTGGATTCGCGTACAATTAACTCTGGTTCCAAGTTCGTATGCGTTACCGTATAGGAATCCGTTTCAATCTGCCGTAAAACTGCCTGTGCGCCCAGCGCACCCATCAAGTCTACCGGCTGTCTCACTGTAGTTAATCTCGGCACCACCACCTGGCAGAGTTCTGTATCGTCAAAGCCAACAATGGACAGATCGTCAGGGATCTTGAGGCCAGCCTCCTGCAGCCTCTGCATCACACCGATGGCCATATGGTCATTAGCGCAAAAAACGGCTGTGGGCCGGTGTTCGAGCTGCAAAAGCTCGCCAGCTGCCCACCAGCCTGAGTCCCGCTTCCAGTCTCCGTAATAGAGCAGGCTGGGGTCCCAATCCAGCCCAGCCTCCAAAGCCGCGTCCTGGAACCCCCTCAGCCTTTCGATGGCATTGGTGTCCTTGGCCGGCCCGCACAAATGGGCAATTCTGCGGTGGCCCCGCTCCACAAGGTGCAGGACCGCTTTGCGGGCCCCGAGTTCGTTATCGATCTTTACGGAACTAATGTTCTCGGCAACCTTGGCATTGAGCACCACGAAGGGAAACTGCCTCTCTTCCACAACATCCAGGAAGGAGTAGTCAATGTCATCCTGGACCACAAGGAGCATGCCGTCTAGAGAGCCCTCTTGGATTACCGAAGAGATGACCCCTTGTTTGGTGGCCTGCTCCACACTCACTACTTCCAAGTTGAAACGGTAACCGTGTTTGGAAAGCTCTTCGCTCACGGCTTTGAGGATGGGATGGTAGAACATCCAGCTGGAGGGCAGCGTCCAGTTGCACTGCTTTTCTGTGCCGCCTAGGATGTACAGGCCGATCATGTCAGACTTGCCCCGGGAGAGACGTGCCCCGAAATAATTGGGACGGTAGCCAAACTGCTGCGCAGCCTCCAGCACCCGCCGTTTGGTTTCCTCCGCGACCAGGGAGCTGTTGTTCAGGGCCAGGGACACAGTCGCCTTGGATATGTTCAGATGCCGCGCCAGATCTTCGATGGTCACATGGCGTTTTCTGACGCGTCTGGACCGCTTACCCGCCAAACGACTTCCTCCATTATTGTAAATTCAGCAATCATTGTTAGGTTTTGACATTCAACCTCGAAAATCCTGCCCTCAGTCGGTGAAAGGGGTGGTGAAACTGGGTACAGGTTTAGTCTTGACTGCGGCGGGAGTTCACATCGATGAGCACTGCTGTAGCTAGGATCAGAAGGATTCTGCGTTGATCAGGCTCATGCCGTTATCCACACTGCCACAATCAACGCCCCCACGAGGGCCATGGGAAGGCTCCCTTCACCTCCCGCCAGGCTGGTACCGCCGATCACGCAGGCGGCGATGGCGTTGAGCTCAAATTGGGCTCCAGCATTGGCCTGCAGCCGCATTTAAGCGCGCCGTGAGCACCGCGCCGCTGACGCCGGCCATGGCTCCCACCACCATGAAAATTTTGAAAATGTTCTGCTTGATGTTGATTCCCGACAAGCGGGCCGCTTCCATGTTGCCGCCAATGGCGTAGATGTAGCGCCCAAACTGCGTGCGGGTCGCTGATACTTAAACCGTTTTAAATTGAGTCTACTTCGATCATTAGACACGGTTTTCGAATATCCTTCTTTGCTTTTTGCCTTTTGTTACGTACCCAAAAAACGAGGACCCCTTGCGGAGTCCCCTCTGCCTAACCGATCTTCTTCTGACCTGCTGCCGCGTGACAGCAGGCTTTGACAAAACGCTTGGTAATCTCCAGCGGCCGGGTGATGGCGCTGCCCACCACTACCGACCACACGCCCATTTCCAGGGCCTGAACCACCTGCTCCGGATACCAAAAACCACCTTCGGCAACCACAGGCACATCCAACTGCAGCATTGCTTCCAGCAGGTCAAAACCGGGTTCTGACCCCAGCGGGCCTTCTTTGAAACCGAAGGTAGAAGCGATGATATCCACGCCAATGGCGGCGGCAGCTCGGGCGTCTTCAATACTGGCGCAGTCGGCCATCACCGGCACTCCCAGCTCCCGGCGGATCCTGGGCAGCAGCTCTTCCAGTGGTTCGCCAAAAGGCCTGTTCTGCCGCACATCCACGGCAATGATATCAGCGCCGGCTTCCACCAAGTCCCTGGCTAACGCGAAGGCTGGTGTGATGGCCATTTCTCCCGCCTCGTTGGTCACCTTCTGGATTCCGATCACCGGAAGGCCCGTGATCTTTTTGATCACCTCCACCTCGTATTTACCATTGGTGCGAATGCCTACCGCGCCCCCCAGGTGCACGGCCCTGGCCATGGCGGCCATGATCATGGGACCGTGCAGAGGTTCATCTTCCAGCGCTTGGCAGGATACAATTAGTCCTTGATGAATGGCACGCAAAACGTCCAATTTACTCTTCCTTCCCGTTGACGGCATCGTTTAGAAAACCCAACTCGACTAAGATCCGGCGCACCTTTTCCTCCTCTTCTGCTGTGAGGGAGCCGAGAGGCGGTGCCATGCGGCAGGTGGCAATAATACCCAGCCAGCGCAGGGCGGACTTAAAGCCGCTCAAAGCGGAGGCGGAACCAGAGAGCCTGCTGGATCCTTGATAGCAGATGCTGAACAGCCTGATCAAGCGCTCTTGTACTTCCCGCGCTTCGGCGTACTGGCCCTGGAGGCACAGATTGTACAACTGCACATATTCCGCCGGAGCCACGTTGCCAATACCTGGGACCGAACCGTGGGCACCCATCTGCATGGCCGTGTCCACTAAGAACTCCATACCCGTTAACACGGTAAAGCCAGGGATATCTTTGGTCCGCATTATATACTCCCTGAGGATACTGGAGTTGCCGCCGCTGTCTTTCAAAGCGAGGATCGTGCCTTCTCTGGCCAGGGTCTCCACCGTGGCCGGTTCTAGGGGTGTTTTCACCAGCACAGGCACGTTGTAGGCGATAACGGGCACAGGCAGGGCCTGGGCCAGATCTCTGTAGTAGCCCAAGAGCTCCTGCTGGCTGTTCATGTGGTAATAGGGCGGAGCCACAACTACGGCCTGGGCTCCAGCTTCCACCACCAGGCGGCCGAGGCGGATGGCCCGCCGCGTGCTGGTTTCGGTAATGCCCGCCAGAACAGGCACCCTCCCTGCCGCTTCTTCCATCACGGTCTGCACCAAGGCAACCCGCTCTTCGTCTGTGAGGGCGGCGCACTCGCCAGTGGAGCCAAGGCAGAAGATGCCGTGGACGCCGTTGTCGATCAAGTAGTTAGTCAGCTTCCTTAAAGAAGCCAGATCCAGTTCGCCTGCTTCATCAAAAGGTGTGGCGATGGGTGGGATAACCCCTTTGAGCTCAGTTAGTCGCATTGCTGTCTACCTCCGCTTGTCTAGATTTGGCCGGTGCGCCCACCTTGTCTGCGGCCAGATGGCAGGCTACCTGGTGTTCCTTACCGTCAAGGACGTACGTTTTCAGTTCGGGCACCCTGCTTTTGCACACCTCCATGGCGTAGGGGCAGCGGGGATGGAACGCGCAGCCAGGCGGCGGGTTGACCGGGCTTGGTACGTTCCCCTCCAGCACGATGCGCTTCCGTTTGCGGCCTACTTCCGCCACAGGGATGGCAGAAAGCAAGGCCTGGGTGTAGGGGTGCAGGGCGTTGGCAAACAAGTCTTCAGCCTGGGCCAACTCCACGATCTTGCCCAAGTACATGACCGCGATGCGGTCGCTCATGTATTCCACCACGCTCAAATCGTGGCTGATGAAGATGTAAGTGAGTTGGTGCTTCTCCTTGAGCTCCAAGAGCAGGTTGAGCACCTGGGCCTGGATGGAGACATCCAGCGCGCTCACGGCCTCATCACAGATGACAAGCTCCGGCTGGAGAGACAGGGCCCGGGCGATACCGATGCGCTGCCGCTGCCCGCCGCTGAACTCGTGGGGATAGCGGTACATATAGTCGCGATGCAGGTTCACCGCTTCCAGAAGATCACCGATGATCCGCTTGCGCTCCTCCTTGGATTTGACCCCAAACTTCTTGAGGGGATCCTGCAGCGAGCCAAAGATGGTAAAGGACGGGTTCAGGGATGAATATGGATCTTGAAAGACGATCTGCAGCCTCTTGCGGGCCTGCATCATCTCCTCTTTGGAGAGCTTGCGCAGATCCTTTTCTTCCCCATCGAAGTTGTAGATGAACTCCCCGCCAGTAACGGGCACCAACTGCAGAATGGACTTGCCCAGGGTAGTCTTGCCGCAGCCGCTCTCGCCCACCAGCCCCAGAGTCTCACCCCAGTACACGTTCAGGCTCACCTTGTCCACAGCCCGCACGTGCCCTACGGTGCGCTTAAGCAGTCCTTTCTGGACCGGGAAGTAGGTTTGGGCGTTCCTGATTTTCAAAAGCACTTCACTGTTTTTATGCATTGGCTAACACCTTCTCCCAATGCCAGCACTTCACCGTGTGGTTCTCTCCCACGCTGCACGCTTCCGGTTCCTGCAGGCATTTCTCTGTGGCAAAGTCGCATCTGGGGCGGAACTGGCAGCCCTGGGGCCTGTTGTATGGATCGGGCGTCGAGCCGCGAATGGGCTCCAGCTTCTTGCTCCGGGACTGCCCGAGCACGGGGATGGACTTGAGCAGTGCTGAAGTGTAAGGATGGGCTGGCTTGGTGAGCACCTCTTCCACGGGCCCATTCTCCACCGCGACTCCCATGTACATCACCACCACATCGTGGGCCAGCTCGGCGACCACACCCATATCGTGCGTGATGAGCAGAATAGCTGCATTGTGCTTCTTCTGCAGATCGTTCATCAAGTCGAAGATCTGCGCCTGCACAGTCACGTCCAGGGCTGTGGTGGGTTCATCGGCAATGAGGATCTTGGGATTGCAGGACATGGCCATGGCAATCATGGCTCGCTGGCGCATGCCGCCGGAATACTGGTGGATGTACTCATTGACCCGCTGTTCCGGTGCGGGTATGCGCATGCTGCGCAGAAGCTCAATGGCCTTTTGCTGCATGGCGGCTTTAGCCATCTTGGTATGGTAGAGAAACGCCTCCCGGATTTGAAATCCAACGGTATACACGGGATTGAGGGCGGTCATGGGATCCTGGAAGATCATGGCGATCTCCGCTCCGCGGATGGACCGGATCTCAGGCCCGTTGGCAGCCAGCTCATGCAGGTGGATATCCCCCTGCTCACTGTGGTAGATGATCCGCCCTTCTTCTATGCGGCTGAGGGGAGGCAGCAGCCTCATGATGGATGAAGCGGTCACGCTTTTGCCGCAGCCGCTTTCCCCCACCAGGCACAGGGTCCTGCCCTTCTTCAGCTGGAAGGACACACCCCTGACCGCTTCGTTGCAGCGGTTGTTGGTGTAGAAGTTAATGTGGAGGTTATCCACAGTCAAAATCGTGTCCACGTAAACCACCTTCCTAACCCTGCTGGGTGGGGTCTACCGCATCTCTCAGCCCATCACCAATGAAGTTGATGCTGAGCACGAAGGCGGAGATAACGATCCCCACCGGGACCCAGATCCACCAGGCCTCCTGCAGGATGGTGAGGTCCTGGGCGGCGTTGAGTATGTTCCCCCAGGTGGGAATGTGCAGGGGCACACCCAGCCCCAAGAAGCTCAGGGCTGTTTCTTCCAGGATAAACATGGCGGTACTCAAGGTGAGGTTAACCATGATGGGCCCCAAGGCGTTGGGCAGCATGTGCTTGTAGGCGATGAGGGCATCGCTCAGCCCGAAGGCCTTCAGGGCCTGCACGTATTCTTCCTCCCGGATGGAAAGCATCTGGGAGCGGGTCATGCGGTACACAGATCCCCAGCCTGTGATGGTGAAAATGACCAGCAGATTCCACAGACTCTGGCCCAAAATAGAGACCAATAAGAGCACTAAGATGATCTGGGGAAAGGCCATGAAGATTTCAGAAACCCTGAGCAGGATTCTATCTAACCAGCCGCCCTTGTAGCCCGCGTACGTGCCCAAGCTCACGCCCACCAGCGCGGCGCCCAAGGCTCCGCCAAAGCCCACCAAGATGGAAATACGCCCGCCGTAAAGCACGCGGGCAAACACATCCCGTCCCAGCTTGTCAGTACCAAAGAGGTGCTGCCAGGAAGGGGGGCTGAGCCTGCTGCGCAGGTCGATCATGGCTGGATCGTACTTGGTGATGAGCGGGGCGAAAACGCTGGCCAGAAGGATGACGGCAAAAACCATCAGGCCGAGCACGGCCAATTTGTTCTGAAGGAACTTGCCCACAGCTCTGCTGCCCTGGCGCGATTTGAGCAAGCCCTCCTTTTCCAGCATTTTCAAGCGGTCCATTTTGCGCTCTAGGCGCGTAGTTCCAGTCCGGCTCACATTATCACACCTTACTCCAAGCGAATTCTCGGGTCCAACAGTGCAGTTATCAAATCCACCAAGAAACTGGCCACCAAAACGGCCGTCACAGTAAACAGAGCAATCATCATAACCAGGGGCAGGTTCTGGCCCCGCACGGCAGCTACGAACTCCTTGCCGATCCCCGGCCACTGGAAGATCTGCTCCACCACAACGGAACCGCCAATGAGCATGGGCAGCCTAAAGCCAACCAGAACCACTACCGGGGTGAGCGCTACGCGGAAGCCATGCAGCAGGTTCACTCGCCATTCAGGCAGGCCTTTGCTGCGTGCGGTCTTGATGTAGTCCTTGCTCAAGGCATCCAGCATGCTCGAGCGCGAGTAACGCATTACACCTGCGGTCATGGTGATGCCTAACACTAAGGCAGGCAGAATGAGGTGCGGCAGCCGGTCTAAAAAGGTCGTATACCCGGGCATGGTGCGGCCCCCCGAGGGCAGCCAGCCCAGTTTGAAGGAGAAGATTAAGATGGAAACGAGTGCAAAGAAAAACTGCGGAATGGAAACACCGATCATACCGGCAACCGTAAGGCTCACATCCATTATGGAGCCTTTTTTCAGGGCACTGGCCATACCGAGGATACTGCCGAGCAGCGTAGAAAAAAGCAGGGCCGCCACAGAGAGTTCCAAGGTCGCGGGCAGGCGGCTGAACACAATGTCCTTGATGGGCACGCCGCTGGTCAAGCTGTAGCCGAAGTCACCGCGCAGGGCCCGGCCCAGCCATCGCAGATAGCGAACGATAAATGGATCATTTAAGCCCAGGGCTTCCCTGAGTTCATTCAGCTTTTCCTGGGACATGTTGGCCAGGGCATCTGGACCCACCATGTAGGAAACGGCATCCCCCGGGGTCAGCTCTAGACCCACATAGATCAAAAAAGTGATCACCAAGAGCATGGGGATTAACATGAGTAGCTTTCGCAGCGTATAGGTAAGCATATTAGTTACACCCTCCAAAACTCAAAACAAGCGGCAAGGCCCGCCGGAACCCCAGAGGGCTCCGGCGGCCTTGTTTCATGCTATTGCGCAGCTGCACCCTTACTCCCGGGGGAACTTGTTCGGGTAGAACAAGCGGGTGTATCTGATGTCGATGGGGTGCACGGTCATGTGATCCATCTTCTCCACGGCAATGGACTCTGCCACGTTCTTCGTAAAGCCGAAGTCCAGAAGACCAGACTGAGCGTTAATCACGAAGCTGGGATCACTTTCGCCGCTGGGATAGAGCTGAATGCGCTCGATGTTGCCCGTGCCCTGATCCCAGTAGCCTTCCCAACGCACGTAGGTGGAGTAGTTGTTCATCCTGACCTCTTCCACCTTGAAGGGGCCGGAACCAACCGGTGCCTGCCAGTAAGCAGCCCGTTGAGCCTGGACTGGATCGGTATCTTCCAGCAAGTGCTTGGGCAGGGGCGGCCACTGGGAGAAAGTGAGCAGGGCGTTAGGATCTACGGTGGCGAACTTGAAGGTGATCTTCCGGCCGTCGATCAC
>JAAYMM010000005.1 GCA_012521335.1 Bacillota bacterium
GGCCTATGACACCATTGCCAACGAGTGGCGCCACGCCCTGTACCGCATCTTCAACGAGGATGCTCCCATCCAGGCGACCTTGGATCAGCTGGCGATCACCATCGAAGAGATTCTGGAAGACTTCTAGTCAACAACTATCGACCTTGAGGGGGGAGACCTCCCCCCTCACTCCCATTCGAGGTGAGGGACATGCGCAATCAGAACCACTTAGCAAAACCGTATCCCACCAAGGGGGCACGAGCGGCCTCCGTTGTGCTGTTCATCTTGAGTGCCTTGTTTATTGCGGTGGGGGTGTACGGATGGCTCATGGGCGACTGGAACCTGGAGTCACTGCGCCCGATCTCAGCACAAGTCTATGAAGCACGACGCATCGCCCGCTCGTTTGAGCAGCCCATCACAGGAACGGTGGACCTGGGGTGGATCACTGTTCCCCTGAGGTTTCTGAGCGGAATCATGAACAATGCTATCTTGATCATCATCTTCGGGATCACATTTCTGGTCAATGCCATTATGCTCCGCCTGCAACCCTGGGAGCGGATGAAAGACTTCTTCTGTGTCCAGCCGGCACTAATCTTCTTCCTTTTGTTCGTGTACTATCCCGTCATTGATCTGGTGCGCATCAGTTTTACCGATATGAGGATGCTGGTCGCGGATCCCCAGGAGTTCATCGGTTTGAAGAACTACGAATGGCTCTTTTTCAGAACCGGTTGGACCAGGTTCAGCGAATCGCTGATCATCACCATCCGCTACACGTTCTGGGAACTGTTCATCACCCTGGTTGGCGGCCTGCTCCTGGCGCTACTCTACAACCGCATGAACAAAGCGTTCAGCGCCATGCGTGCCGTTGTTTTTATGCCCAGGTACATTGCGGTAGCCACCAGCGCCGTGGTGTTTATCTGGATTCTGCACGGCAACTACGGCATCCTCAACTATGCGCTCTCTCTGTTCGGTATTCGAGGCCCGAAATGGCTGACTCAGGCCGATACGGCGCTGATGGGTATCTTGATCCTCACAGCCTGGCGTGTAACCGGCTATGCCATGATGATCTACCTGTCGGCCATGCAGGGCATCCCCAAGGACTATTACGAGGCGGCGGCCATTGACGGTGCTGACGGTGTGCAGCGCTTCCGCTACATCACCTTGCCCATGCTGGCCCCCACCACCCTGTTCCTCTTCGTTACCACTTTCATCGCCAGCATGAAGGTTTTCCAATCGGTGGACGTCATGACTGGCGGCGGCCCAGGAACAGCCACCAACGTACTGGTCCAGTGGATCTACAACTTGTCGTTCCGTGATTTCAGGGCTGCACGGTCCGCGGCAGTATCGGTCATCTTCTTCATCATCCTGCTCGTGTGCACTGCCGCCACCATGCGCTGGTCCAATAGATCGGTCAGCTACGATTCATAGAGAGGAGGTACCGCTGTGCAAGATACACTGCTTTTACGCATGCGCCAAACTGGCATGTTTGAGGTGCTCACACTGGTTCTGGTCATCGCCCTGGCCTTCCTGTTCTTAGGCCTGGTAGGGGTGATCCAGTACAACGTACAGATGAACAATATGCCTGAAGGGCTGACAGCTTTCGAAATCCGGGAAAGCCTCGGTTATTTCGCCTCCTCACGGGGTACCTTCCTCACCTGGGGTTGGATCCTGCTGGCAGCCGCGGCAGTTGGCTTTGTTATTCTCGCCATTGCCAGCCACTACCGGGATAAGGTGTCTTACGCAACCAAGAAGAGGCTCCGCAAAGCAGGCGTGGTGCTGCAGTACCTGGGTGCCCTGTTCATCGCCTTGATCGTGCTCTTTCCCATTTACTGGATGGTAGTCTCCTCCCTCAAAACCAGTGAGGAGCTGCTCCTACCTGTACCCACGCTCTGGCCCAACGAGTTTCAATGGCAGAATTTCCCCAATGTCTGGAAACGGGCCCCCTTCGTGCGCTACTTCGTCAATACGCTGATCACGACTTTCTTTATCATGCTGGGTGAGCTGACCCTGGGAGTTCTGGCGGCCTTCGGCTTTGCTAAGGGCAACTTCAAGGGGCGCGATGCCATGTTCGTGCTGGTGCTCGGAGCCTTGATGGTGCCCATCCAGGTCACTTTTGTACCTATCTATGTGATGATGTCCCGTCTGGGCTGGATCAACAGCTATCAGGGCCTGATCGTGCCCAACTTGGTCAGTGCTTACTTCATCTTCATGATGCGCCAGTCGTTCAAGGCAGTAGATGACAGCTACCTGGACGCTGGGAGAATTGACGGTTTGGGGCGCATCGGCCTGATCTTCCACGTGCTTATGCCCATGACTGCACCCACGTTGGTTACGGTGTCCATCATCACCTTCATCAGCGGCTGGAACAGCTACTTCTGGCCGCGCATGGTGTCCACCCGTGATGAGTGGCGCACCATAGCCGTTGGCGTGGCCCGCCTGCGTCAGACCTTTGCCGGTATGGAGGTAGCCAACTACAATGAGATTATGGCCGGTGCCGTGATGGCCATCATTCCCATCGTTGTACTCTTCTTGGTTCTGCAGAAGTACATCCTCACCGGTATGAGCAAAGCGGCGATGAAATAAAGTGTTCCCGCGGGGAGCAGGGAGGTCCCAATGATGAAAAAACGCATAGCCCTTCTAGTTTTGGCCTTAGTGCTGATCCTGTCCTTCAGTGCTTGGGCTGAGGAGCAGGTGGACAGATACGATCTGGTTTTCGACGCGTCCCAAGATGCGGGCAGGCTCACCGCCCGTTTCCTGCAGCTGATTACCCGCAGTGATGATAAGAGCGGTGACTGCACTATACTCACCTCCCCCGATGGCAAGGTGATGGTCATCGATGCCGGCAATCCCAGTACGTTCCTCGATGTAGACAACGCCCTGAAGGCCCTGGGCATTACCCGCATCGACTACCTGGTGGCTTCCCATCCCCATGTGGACCACATTGGCAGTTTCGCCCAGCTGATCTACAACTATGAGATCGGGGCTGTGTATACGTCGGAGCTGGAGTACCCCACGTCCCACTACAAGAACTATATGGAGGCCATTGAGCGCGCGGGCGTTCCCCACATCATCCTGGCCGAGGGAGACCGCTTCATGTTCGGCCAGCATGTTCTGGTGGAAGTGCTGCATCCTCCGAAGGGAATCGAGTATTACGAAGGCTACCCCCAGAGCAGCACCCAGTTCATCAACAACCGCTCTCTGGTCCTGAAGCTGACTTACAAGGATGCCACGTTCCTGTTTACTGGCGATGTGTACAACGCGGCGGAACGGGAGATTGTGGGGCGCTACGGTGAACAGCTGAAAGCTGATGTGCTCAAGGTGCCGCACCACGGCGATTCCACATCCTCCAGCAAAGCGTTCCGGGAGGCGATCAGTCCCCAGATAGCCGTGATGATGCACGATGCCATCGCTGACCTGCGCATTTACCGCAACTACTCCCGCGCCGGTGCAGCTACCTACATCACGAGCATTGATGGCGCAGTAATGGTCTCCACGGCCGGGGACGGCGAGTACACAGTGATCACCCAGTTTGACCGCAAAACTGATTTCCTCGATTAACTGAGAACCCACAAAGCGCATACCAACAGACCGCCTGTGCGGTCTGTTTTTTTGTGTATGCGCAGACTGGCTGGAACTCTGCGGCAGGCATCTGAAAAATATTACCTGTTCCCAGCACATTTGTGCCCCGCTTCACTAGAGGAAAAACCCCTGCTCTGTCCAATAGTGCAGGGGAATGACCTTTTTGGAATGGGGTGCTGCGGTGAAACGAACTGTCTTCACAATCCTGATCTTCAGCCTTCTGGTGGGCATACCCCTCATGATTGCGGATGCTTTGCAGAAAAACCAGAGCCCGTTCAGAGTGCCGGAAAGGTTTGCTCAGCTCATGGTGGACTTGAGCACCGGCGACAGAACGGACGAGCTGCTGCTGGAACGCAATCTCGAGGCACCCACTGCGGTGGAGCTCTTTATTCAGTCTGACAGCAACCGCCTGAAGGAAGTAAAACTGGTGAGCACAGGCGAAATCCTGGGTTTGGATGGGAACACCCTGGACTTCCAAGTGGAGCGCCTGACGGACACCCAGGCCACGGCGGCCACTGTGCTCCTTGCGCCAGGGAAGTACGCCCTTTACCTCACCAGCCACAAACAGGAAGGAAAGCTTGTTATTGGTTACCAGGAGACGGCCGCGGACACTAAGGAGTTCGAACGCCTGGCCAAGATCCACCACGGTGAACTGGACAATCCGCCCGCGGGCTACTGGGAAGTCTATTCCGCCGACCTAAACGGCCTGCAGGTGCAGGAAGAGATTATCTATACACTTTCCCTCGGCTCGAGCCAAACCATTGGCATTTCCGTGTACACCTCGGCTCGACAGGGAACGGTGAGCGTGGACATCGTCGGAAGCGGGTCAAATTGGCTGGGCGTAGTCAGCACCGAGCACAGAATCTGCGATCAGATGGAACTTACCCTGCCTCCTGGGGAGTATCAGATCAAACTGACCAGCCAAGATGCTGATGGCCAGCTGTATCTGTATCTCAAAGGCTATGAGGAGGTCCGCTAGATGAAGAGAACGCCGGCACCAACCACCAGTCAAGCCAATGTCCTTTTCTTTCTCGCTGCCGTGGTCACACTAGCGAGCAGTATCGTGTTCGCGCCCAGGTTAGGTATTGGAACGAACCTGTGGATCAATGAGTTTGTCTATATCCTGCTGCCTCCACTGCTGCTGGCCACTGTGCAGGGCTGGTCCCTTGAGGAAGTGTACAGACTCAAGGACACCTCGACCAGAAACCGCCTGCTGAGCCTGCTGGCTGGAGTCAGTCTTTGGTTTACTGCCTTTTATCTTTCCACGCTCACCCGGCACTTCTTGGATGCCAAGCTCGGCGTCATAGCCAGCGAGGCACCAGCCGTGCACTCGTCCCTCTACCAGACTCTGCTGCTTCTTTTGGGTATGGTTGTACTTGCTCCTATCTGCGAAGAGTTCTATTTCCGCGGCTTTGTTCAAGCTGCCTACGAGCGGTACAGCCCCAGGTACGGCTTCGTCATCGCCGGGGTCCTCTTCGGTTCCTATCACATTCTCAACGGTCTCACGGAGGTTGTGCCCGCCAGCATGCTCGGCGTGGCCATGGGGTACTTGGTGTACAAGACCAACTCCCTGGCCACCTCCATGCTGTTCCACATGGCGGCCAACGCTTCTTCGATACTGTTCGGAGGAGTGCTCGGCCTTTCCACGGCGAGCGTTATGCCCAGCTGGACGCACTTCGTAGCCTTAGGCGGGCTAGTTCTCACTCTAGTGCTGCTCCGCAGTGTGGATGGCCAGCCCCAGCAACACCAGCCCCGTGCTGAGGAGAAGATGTCCCCCAGGGGCATCCTGTTCTTAGTCTTAACGATCCTCTTTTTCCTGGCCGCAGGGGCGGCGGAGATAGCTGCCAGATTAGGTGTGGTTGGCTAGGGACAGCAAGACCATAATAGGCCACCTGCCGTTGATTGGGCGGGTGCGAGGTAGCAGCACGAGACGATAGGCCATAACTTTTTATGTGGAAATGGTTGGTAAGGGACAAGCTGTGTACGGAAGCAACCGGGCTCAGTTGCCCAACACCGTTGACTGGAGCTCCGCAGACAACTTTCATGAAAGGGGATACTCATGAATCGAACTCGGGTTTTGGGGACAGCACTGCTGCTGATAGCTGCCCTACTGAGTGGCTGTCTGGGTGGCGACATTGCCGCAACTGAAAAGGCTCAGATCCACAAGGTCCTAGACCGATACGAAATTGCCTGGAAGACCAGGAATGCTGAGGGGATTGCAGACCACTGTTCTTCCCATCTATATCGAAGGCATCAGATTCGATCGGGAGCAGTTTGTAACACTCTTCCAGCTTAACTTCTTGTTCATTGAGGTTCACGAGTTCCAAGTCGCCCAACGAAACATCAGCATTAACGGTGATTCCGCAGTGGTAGAAGGCGTGTTACGGTCCAAGGTTATAACCTGGGGAGAACCGTTTGAGGACGAGGAACAAATCGTGCTCCAACTGAAGAAAGTTGGGGGCGCTTGGAAGTTGCTCACCCTGCCAGTAGTGTCCGACTGACAGCGGCAGTGTTCCAACCAACGGCGTGATACAGCCGTTCAATGCACGGGCCCGTCTGGCCTGCTTTCAGTTTGCCAAGCTGTCTGCTTTTCCCTATGGAAAGGAGATAGTCAGGGAGACAGAACTCAAAGGGAAAGAAGAGGTCTCCCGCCTCTGGAGAATGGTCAATGCTATCGTTAACGTCATGTGGTTTCCAATTGGAGCCTTGTTGACTTTGGTCTACTTCGCCCTGGCCATCAACGTCCGGGTAAACGCCCCAGAACTCGACACAGGCCAATACTTGCACCAGCCATAGTACAGACTTGCGACGAGAATGAAAAAAGACCGCCCAGTGCGGTCTTTGCTGTGTTTGAGTTGGTGGACCCAAGGGGAGTCGAACCCCTGACCTCTTGAATGCCATTCAAGCGCTCTCCCAACTGAGCTATGGGCCCGTGTTTGGCACCCCCAACCGGATTTGAACCGGTGCCTTCGCCGTGAAAGGGCGGTGTCCTAGGCCGCTAGACGATGGGGGCGGGCA
>JAAYMM010000001.1 GCA_012521335.1 Bacillota bacterium
AGCCGAGGGTTGCGAGTTCGATCCTCGTCATCCGCTCCATTTTTATGCTGGCGTAGCTCAGCCGGTAGAGCAATTGATTCGTAATCAATAGGTCGGGGGTTCGAGTCCCCCCGCCAGCTCCATCACTCGACGGAAAGATGCTATACTCAGTGCCCATGAGTATGGCTTTTTTCTATCCTGCGATCCAAGGAAGGTATATCGATGATCACACTCAGAGAAATCTCCGCAGACAACTTCGAGGAATGCCTCTGCCTGAGCGTGGCTGAGGACCAAAAGAAGCATGTAGCCTCCAATGCCTACAGCCTAGCCGAAGCCTATGTGTTGCGCCAAGAAGGCCGGTATGTACCTCTACCCTACGCCATCTACGCTGATGGCAAGATGGTAGGCTTTGCCTTGGCCATTTTCCAGCCCGCTGATGAACAGGACCCAGAAGATGACGAAACGGTGTTTTACCTGGCTCGGATGATGATCGACCACAGATACCAAGGTCGCGGCTATGGCCGGCAGGCCATGCTGCAGCTGCTGGAGATCATGAAAGCGTTTCAAGATGGAAGCGCCGAAGCCGTGGTCCTCTCCTGCAGCCAAGACAATATCGCGGCACGCAATCTCTATACATCCCTGGGATTCGCGGACAGCGGCTATCTAGACGAAGACGGGGATGCCTATTACCGGCTTGAGCTGAAATAGTAAAAGGTGCAGCCTTGTTGTTGACGGCTGCACCTTTCTCGTTTTGTGTTCGTCTTGCCGCTCTCTTACGTGATCCTAGGATCCGGTCTGAGTCTGGGGCTGCATCTGTCCAGGCATCTCTTCCCCGCTGGCCTGCCTTAAGGCTTCGCGGGCCGTCTCTTTGAAGCGTTCCCAGGTTTGGGTGGCGCCCGTGATGACTTCTACCTTCTCAGGATCTTGAGTTTCTAGGAGCTGCTCTTCGTAACGGTCTTCCGATTGAGGACCGAGGGGGTACGGATAGCTTTCACCTTTGGGATTGCCTTCCCGGTCTTTCTCATCGTAGCGCACTTCCGTGATCCTGCCACCTGAGATCACCAGTTCAATCTCGCCGTAATATCCGTGGTCATCAGTCTCTGTCCGGGCCGTGTAGGTTCCGTCACGCCACTCAGAGCTTCCTGTTTCGGGCTGCTCCTGCGGAGCCGGCGGCTGCGGCGTGATAGCAGGCGGCCTGGACTGATCGCCTTCTTCCGCTTTGCGCAGAGCCTCCCTGGCTGCCTCTACGAACCTGGCATGGGTTTGGGTTGCACCGCTGATGGCCTCCACCTCTTCTGGATTCTGGGTGGAGATCAGCCGCTGCTCATAGTCATCATGCGATTCAGGCCCCTGGGGATAGGGATAATCGGCACCTTTACGGTTCCCCTCTTGATTCAGTTCTTCATAGTTGACCTGAGTGATCTTCCCGTCTTTGATCACAACCTCAATTTCTCCAAACCAACCACGTTCATCAGGCTCCGACCTGGCCACGTAGGTGCCATCCTGCCACTCAGCTCCGCGTTGACGCTGGGCATTTATGTAGATGGCTATACCGAGAATAACCAGAAGCACGATAACTAAGCCTACTGTCCGGTTCACGCGTAGTCCCTCCTTCGAGAATAATATGGGTGAAAAGGAGGGTTCTTATGCAAAAAGAGTTCAGCCGCAGCTGAACTCTCTTCTCTAGCAATTTGGCACCCCCAACCGGATTTGAACCGGTGTCTTCGCCGTGAGAGGGCGATGTCCTAGGCCGCTAGACGATGGGGGCAACTTGGTGAGCCATCCGCGATTCGAACGCGGGACACCCGGATTAAAAGTCCGGTGCTCTACCAGCTGAGCTAATGGCTCGAACCACACCAGACATTTAGTATCATAGCGCACCGCATGGTGTTTGTCAAGTGTTGAGAACAGGTTCCCGAAAAACGGTTTGATCCCGGCGCGGCCCCACTGACACGATCTGCACAGCGCAGCCCACCTGCTCCGCGATGAAGTCTAAATAGCCCCTAGCCTGAGCGGGAAGCTCAGCATACTCCCGAACGGAGCTGATCTCCTGCTGCCAACCTGGCAGCGTTGCGTACACCGGCGTGCATTCTCTGAGCACGTCCAGATCCGTGGGGAAATGTTCGAGACGCTCACCGCGGTACTCATAGGCCACGCACACTTTGACCTCCGGGAAAACGTCCAGCACATCCAGGAGCGTCACTGCCAAGCCCGTTAGGCCGTTCACCCGGGCTGCATAGCGCACCAGCACCGCATCAAACCAGCCGCAGCGCCTGGGCCTCCCAGTGGTGGTTCCGTATTCTCTGCCGCGCTCCCTGATCAGATCGCCCGTAGCATCTTGGAGTTCGGCCGGGAAGGGGCCTTCACCTACCCTGGTGGTATAGGCCTTTACTACTCCGATCACCCGGTCGATCTGGTTCGGACCCAGGCCCGCGCCGGGAGCTGCTCCCCCTGCGGTGGGGTTGGAAGAGGTAACAAAGGGATAGGTGCCGTGATCAACGTCCAGCAGCGTCCCTTGAGCCCCTTCCAGCAATATGCGCCGCCCCTGCTGCCTGGCTTGGTGCAGCAGCAGGGAAGTGTCGGTGATCCGCGGTGCCAAGGCCCGGCCGTACGCCAGGTACTCCTCGAAAAGCTGCTCTTTGCTGAACCCCGGGTGGCCGTACACCTTCTGCAGCAGGGTGTTATTCAGAGCCAAGGCCTGGTCCAGGGCCTTGGAAAGCCGCTCCGGGCTTGTGAGATCCAGCATGCGGATGCCGATCCGCCGGTATTTGTCCACATAAGCTGGGCCAATTCCCCGGCCGGTGGTTCCGATCTTCAGCACCCGCTGCGCTTCCTCTAGCTCATCGAGCACCCGGTGGTAGGGCATGATCACATGGGCGCGCTCGCTCACGTACAGATTCTCAGTTGAGACTCCGCCTCTGTGCAGGGACTCGATTTCACTGCACAGCACCTTGGGATCTACCACTACCCCGTTGCCGATAATACAGGTTGTCCCCGGCGAGAGGATGCCCGAAGGGATCAAATGCAGTTTGTAGGTGGTCTCGCCCACTACCACAGTGTGCCCTGCGTTGTTCCCACCCTGATAGCGCACAACCACATCCGCTTGCGAGGCCAACACGTCCGTGATCTTACCCTTGCCTTCATCACCCCACTGGGTACCAACCAGTACAACTACACTCATCTCTTGCCCTCCTCATCTGGCATGCGGAAGAACCTCCGGGCGTTCGCCGCGGTTTTCCGCACCACCTCTTCCACGGGTACTCCGTGGATTTCCGCCAGTTTCTCCGCGATCAAGCCCAAGAAAGCTGGCTCATTGCGTTTCCCCCGGTGAGGATGGGGAGTCAGATACGGGCAGTCGGTTTCCAAAAGGATCCGCTCCAGGGGGATCCCCGCGACCACACTGCGCAGTTTGTGCGCGTTCTGAAACGTAATGGGTCCACCAAAGGAGAGATAATAGCCCATCTGCAGGTATGTCTGTGCCATCTCCAGGCTGCCAGAATAGCAGTGGAGCAAGCACGTTATATCCGGATACTCCTTCAGGATATCCAGCGTATCCTGGGCGGCCTCCCGGGAGTGAATCACCACGGGTAGACCCAGCTCCTGAGCCAAAGCCAGCTGCTGGCGAAACACCGCACGCTGCTCATCCCTTGGCGAATTATCGTAGTAGTAATCCAGCCCTGTCTCGCCAATGGCCAGAACCTTGGCGTGTCCGGCAAGTTCCTGAAAGCGGCGGTGGAGCTCTTCGTCCCACAGCTTGGCATCATGGGGATGCAGCCCCACCACTGCCCAGAGGCCTGGAAAACGTTCAGCAAGTTCCACTGCGGTCAGCGAAGAGGTCCAATCGTAACCCACGTTGACAATGGCCTCCACTCCCGCCTCCTGGGCTCTGGTCACCACTTCCGCCACATCCTCCGCAAATCGGGGATCATTGAGATGGGCGTGACTGTCGATCATGCCAACCATCCTACTTCACCCTAGCTCCTGGGGGAATGGCTGCCGACACGCTCACCAGTTCCAGTCTGCCGTCGGGCGTAGAAGCGGCCAGGAGCATCCCTTGGGACACTTCAC
This sequence comes from Bacillota bacterium, assembly GCA_012521335.1. Taxonomy (GTDB): domain Bacteria; phylum Bacillota; class Limnochordia; order Darwinibacteriales; family Darwinibacteriaceae; genus DTU010. The sequence continues at coordinate 4,048 of JAAYMM010000001.1, forward strand.
CCCTTAGTTTGGCCGGTTTGAGGTTCTTAACCACAATGATCCTTTTCCCTACGAGCTCTTCAGGTTTGTAATGCAGGGCAATGCCGGCCACAATCTGCCGTTTTTCATCGCCCACATCCACCTGCAGCTTCAAGAGGTGATCCGCGCCTTTAATCGGGGCAGCTTCCAGCACCTCCGCCACCACCAGTTCACACTTCATAAAATCATCAATGCTGATCAGCACGCCTTCTGGGCTGCCCGCCTGAGGCTGTTCGGCCTTCGGCTGTTCTCCTTTCGGTTGTTCTTGCTGCACCGGTTGTGCCTCCTCTTTTTCCACTTCAATGCGGGGGAAGATGGGATCGCCCTTACGGGTTTGGGTACCCGGCTTGAGCAGTCCCCAAGCCGTGTCGGCCAAGGTCTTTTGATCCAGGTCTTCCAGCCCCAGCTGGGCCCAGATTTTGGCACCAGTTTCCGGGATGAATGACTTGACCAGCAGCCCCACGATGCGCAGGGTTTCCAAAAGGTTGTACATGACCGTACCCAGTTCGTCCTTGCTTTCCAGTTTGGCTAGATTCCAAGGTGCCCGTTCATCCACGTACTTATTGGCTTTGCCCACCAACCTCCAGATGCTGGCCAGCGCCTCGTTGATCTTTAGTTCTTGGACTAAAGCGTCCACTTTCTGGCCTAGGCCGCTGGCATAGGCAATCAGGTCCTGGTCCACTGGCGTCGGAGCGGCAGTGGGCTCGGGAACCCTTCCGTCATAGTAGCGGTTGAGCATGGACAGGGTTCTGTTCAGCAGATTCCCCAGGTCGTTGGCTAGATCCGCGTTGGTCCTTTCGATCAAGGCTCGGCGGGAGAAGTTGCCGTCCTGGCCGAAGGAAATTTCCCTCATCAGGAAGTAGCGGATGGGATCCACGCCAAACTCGTCAATGAGCACCAGGGGATCGACCACGTTGCCCTTGGACTTGGACATCTTCTCACTATCGAAGAGCAGCCAGCCGTGGCCGAACACGGTCTTGGGCAGGGGCAGATCCAGCGCCATGAGCATGATCGGCCAGACGATGGTATGGAAACGCATAATCTCCTTGCCCACTAAGTGCAGGTCCGCGGGCCACCATTTCTCCAGCAGCTCGTTAGGTTCGGGATAGCCCAGGGCAGTGAGGTAGTTGGTCAAAGCATCGAACCACACGTAAACGACGTGGCCTTCATCCACGGGTACGGGAATACCCCAGTCGAAGGTGGTGCGGGAAACACACAGATCCTCCAGCCCGCTCTTGATGAAGTTGACCATCTCGTTGCGCCTGGTCTCGGGCTGGATGAACTCAGGATGTTCGTTGATATACTGCAGCAGGCGGTCGGCGTATTTGGACAGGCGGAAGAAATAGCTCTCCTCCTTCACCCATTCCACCGGCCGGTTGCAGTCGGGGCACTTCCCTTCTACCAGGCGGTTCTCCAGCCAGAAGGTCTCACAGGGCGTGCAGTACCAGCCTTCATAGGCGCTCTTGTAGATATCTCCCTTGTCGTAAATCTTCTGGAACACAGCCTGGACGGCTTTGTGGTGCCGCTCATCAGTGGTGCGCACGAAATCATCGTAGCGGATGTTCAGCTTCTCCCAAAGATGCTTGAAGGAAGCCACGATCACATCCACATACTCCTTGGGTGTAATTCCTTTGGCCTCCGCGGCCCGTTGAATCTTCTGTCCGTGTTCGTCAGAACCGGTGACAAAATACACTTCGCGCCCAGCAAAGCGGTGCCAGCGGGCCAGAGAGTCAGCCACAGTGGTTGTGTAAGCGTGGCCGATGTGCAGGTTGTCACTGGGATAATAAATGGGAGTGGTTACGTAGAAACGTTCTTTGGCAGTCACGGTTCCATCCTCCTTTACCGAAAATGAAAAAGCCCTCAATCCCCTCGGGACGAGAGCTCCAGCTCACGTGGTACCACCCAATTTCGCCGTCTGCCGCGTCAAACACGGCGGGCCGACGGCCTCGTGCTGGTACGATAACGGGACCTACCGGTGGACCTACTGCTAGTTCAGCCCACTGCTCCTGGATCATCTTCAGTCTAGGCCTTCTCATCAGGATCGCAGCACCCCTGACTCTCTGGGGAGAATTCCCAGACCTACTCTTCCATTCATCGCGCCGACTTGTTTGGCTATTGAAATCTTAGCCGTTATCCCAAGCTTTGTCAAGAGTACGCGGCTTGGTCTGCAAACATACTATGAGCAAAGCAAGGCAGAAAGGCGGAAGAGCGCCTTGAAAAAGAAGACAGCACTGCAGTTCGCCGTTTTGTGTGGAGTTCCCTTTGTTATGGTTCTGGGGAACTCCATGCTAATCCCCGTCTTGCCTCAGATGAAAAAAGCTATGAACCTCACCCCATTCCAGGTGGGGTTAATTGTCACTTTCTTCTCCATTCCAGCCGGCCTGCTCATTCCCTGGGCTGGATTCTTGTCGGATCGCTACGGCCGCAAGCCCATCATGGTTCCGGCGCTGTTCGTCTACGGCCTAGGCGGGTTGATCTGCGGGTTCGCCGCGTGGCTCCTACGCCAGCCGTATTACCTCCTGCTTTTCGGCCGCGCAGTGCAGGGCGCGGGTGCAGGAGGAACCTATCAGCTGGCTATGGCCCTCACTGGCGATACGTTCCAGAGCAACGAACGTACTAAAGCTCTGGGGCTCTTGGAGGCAGCGAACGGCCTGGGTAAGGTTTTAAGTCCCATTTTGGGCTCCATCATCGCTCTGCTTTCTTGGTACGCGCCCTTCTTTGCCTACGGGCTGTTGGCCTTCCCCATTGCCTTGGGCGTGTGGTTTTTGGTCCCGGAAAAGCAGGCCAATCTCTCCAAAGACACCCTGGCCCAGTACTGGCAAAAGCTCAAGGAAGTGTTCCGGGACCAGGCGGTGCACCTTTTCGCCAGCTATCTCGTGGGTATGGTAGCGCTCTTTCTGCTCTTCGGAGTGCTCAGCTACGTTTCGGATATCTTAGAGTCCACCTACGGTATCTTTGGGCTGACCAAGGGATTTTTCTTGGCTGTACCCGTCTTTTCCATGGCCCTCACCTCCTATTTGAGCGGGCTGCTGCTCTGCGACAAGCAGTCCCTCTGGAAACCCATTATTGTAGGGGCGATGCTGGCAGTAGCAGCGGCTCTAGCCCTCCTGCCACTTTTTGAGCAGTTGGTACCATACATGATTGTGCTCTTTTTCTTAGGGATCGGCATCGGCATCGTGCTGCCCCCCATCAACTCCCTGATTACCGGGGCCACCAGTACCGATCGCCGGGGCATGATCACCTGCCTATACGGGACGGTCCGTTTCTTTGGCGTAGCCATCGGCCCGCCAACTTTTGGCCTAGCCATGGAACTGGGCAAATGGCCGCTCTTTTTGGGCGCTGCCGGGTTGGCAGTATTGGCAGCAATCACCGCCCTTTTTGCCATCACCCCGCCGGCAGCAAGTGAATAGACTGCACAGTAGGACGAATTTCCTAGGAGGGACCCTGATGGCTACGGCTGTGAGCAGAGGAGCATGGCATTCCGTCGTAGAGCTGCCGGAGACCCGGCGCTTGGCAAAACCCCGCACCAGCGGGATTACTATGGTGATTGACAAGGGATTGGGCTTACGGGAAACGCTGGACCTGTTGGAGATGGCCGCGGACCACATCGATTTCCTCAAGATTGCCTTCGGCAGTTCCGCCCTCTATCCATCCAAGCTCATGAAGGAGAAAATTGCTCTGGCTAAGGAGTATAACATCGAGGTGTACCCTGGAGGCACCCTCTTTGAGATCGCGGTTTTCCAAAAATGCACTAAAGAGTTCTTTCACAGGGCCCGCGAGCTTGGCTTCACCTATATCGAAGTCTCCGAAGGCACCATCGAGCTGCCCCCCAAAGAGCGCCAAAGGTACATTAGAATGGCCAGAGACGAGGGTTTCGGGGTGCTATCGGAAATCGGGAAGAAAGATCCCAAGGTGAGAATCGATCCGGCGCGCGCCGTGGATCAGGTCTTTGCCGATCTGGCTGACGGCGCCTACAAGGTGATCATCGAGGGACGGGATTCAGGGCAAGGCGTGGGCATCTATGATGAACGAGGGAAGATCAACGCAGAAATGTTGGAGGCCTTGGTGGAAGGGGTGCGCGATCACAGCCACTTGATCATTGAAGCGCCCCAAACGAGCCAGCACAACTACCTGCTGGTGCATTTGGGGCCTAACGTGAATCTGGGCAATGTGCAGCCGCACGATGTACTGACTCTGGAGTCAACGAGGGTGGGACTCAGGGGTGATACGCTCCGGGAATGCCTGAAACACGCCCCGAAATCGTATTGACAAAAATTGACGTCTCCTTCCAAAACAAGTATAATGAATGTGCCAAAAAAGTGTTTTATTACCATGGTGAGGAGGGAGATCATGAAGTCCACAGGCATTATCCGCAAAGTTGATGACCTAGGTCGTATCGTATTACCGATAGAGCTCCGCCGCAGTTTGGGCATTGGCGAACAAGATCCCCTGGAAATATTCGTGCAAGGCGATCAAATCGTCCTGCGGAAGTCCTCCTCTGTCTGCATTTTCTGCGGATCAGACCAGGACGTTGAGAAATACATGGAAAAGGGAATCTGCCAGCGGTGCAGAGCTAATCTTCAAGCTTAAGCCGCAGGGCGAGATCATAGACGTAATTCTTGGGAAGGCGGTATTCTTCACTAACCTGGCTGACAGCGCTTTTGCGACTGAGGCCGCCCGCAATCAAACGCTGCAGGGCACGAAGGATATCGTCTTCGTTTTTGTGTTCAACTGTTTTCTCTGCGCCAGCCACAGTGACCACAAACTCCCCGCGCGGCTTGCCTTCGGCGAAACGGTCCACAAGCTCGCTAAGCCGCCCCCGCCGCGTCTCCTCAAACAGCTTTGTCAATTCCCTGGAAACGCTTGCCCGGCGATCGCCCAATACAGCCAGGAGATCAGCCAGCATCCCTTGAAGGCGATGGGGTGCCTCGTAAAAGATGATCGGGTAAGGCAGATCTTTTAGCTTCTCCAGTTCCTCCAGGCGTTCTTTGCGCCGGCTGGGCAGGAAGCCGAAAAAGAGGAAATGGGGGCTGGTAAGCCCGCTCTGCAGAAAGCCGAGCAGCGCTGCGTTGGCTCCAGGCAGCACTTCCATAGGCAAGCCCGCTTCGATAACGGAGTGCATCAGGAAGGCGCCTGGATCGGAAATGCCAGGCATGCCGGCATCGCTGACCAGGGCAATCTCCTCACCCTCCCGCAGCCTCTCCAGGATCCTCTCGGTCTTTTCCTTTTCGTTGTGCTCGTGAAAGCTTTCCACCGGGCAGGATATTCCATAATGGCGAAGCAGTTGACCTGTACGGCGCGTATCCTCCGCCAGAATCAGGTCAACGGTCTTCAACACCCTCAGTACCCTAAGGGTAATATCCTCGAGATTGCCGATGGGGGTTGGGCAGACATACAGCATCGCTATTCAGCCTTCTCTTCGGCTTTGCTCTTCGGTTTTCTGCGTTTCGGGCGCTTTTTCTTTTTGGCAGGTGCCTTCTTGGCCGCAGGCTTAGCTTGAGCGTCCTCCTGCTCCGGCTGCTCGTCCTGGGGTTTGGCCTGGTTAGCTTTCTTGGCGCTCTTGCTTTTCCGCTTGCGTGCGCGGTTGCTCTTTTTGGCCCGCTTGGATTTGCCGGATTGCCCTTCTTCCGCGTCCAAATCGTCTCCGATTAGAGTCTGCACCTCGGCCGCTTCCACCATGAGCTGGTAATCCACTTCTGCAACACCGTCTTCGGTGAGGAGATCCAGATAGTAGTCTTCTTCCCCTTCCACATCTTCATAGTACTCCTCGGGAAGAAGTTCAGGGGCAGCTTCACCGAAGGTCTCCTTGCACTCCCTGTAGTGGTCACACTCATATTTCAAGCAGCACATAAGCCTGCCGCACACACCGGAGATTTTGGAAGGATTCAACGAGAGGTTCTGATCTTTGGCCATCCTGATGGAGACAGGCTCGAAGTCACCTAGGAAGGTGGCGCAGCAGAGATCCCGTCCACAGGGGCCCAAACCGCCAATCATCTTCGCTTCGTCACGCACCCCAACTTGGCGCAGCTCGATGCGGGTGCGGAAGATAGCCGCCAAATCCTTCACCAGTTGGCGAAAATCTACCCGTCCTTCGGCAGTGAAGGAAAAGATCAGCTTGCTTTCATCGAGAGTGTACTCCGCTTCCAGCAGCTTCATGGGCAATCCGTGCTCGGCAATCTTGCCCAGGGCGATCTGAAAGGCTTCTTGAGCTCGCTCTTTGTTCCTTTCCACCCTCTCCAGATCTTCAGGCGTAGCGCTTCTGATCACCTGCTTGAGGGGCTGCACTACTTCCTCTTCGGGCACATCCTTAGGCCCTACCACAACTCTGCCAAACTCTACTCCCCTGGATGTCTCTACTATGCAGCCGTCTCCAGCTGCCATATTCAGTTCTCCAGGGTTGAAGTAATATATTTTACCGGCCTTTTTGAACCGGACTCCAACCACAGTTACCATCAAGTCAACGCTCCTCTTCTCATCATTAGCAGCAGATAAGCAAGCCAAAACCGGATCCGTCCGTTGCCAGCTATGGCTTTTTTCATCTCCAAAATGGTATCAATAATACTGAACAGTGTTTCGTTGGTGTACAGAGCACTGATCTGCCGCAGTTCCTGTTCGTATCCGGGATTGTACAAAGGAAGGTCTAGATCATGTTTCACAGTGAGCAGATCGCGGTGCCACTCCAAAAAAACGTCCAATTCCTGGCCAATCTTGTCCCTATTCTCCGGCCAGTTCTGGCTGAGCCCCAAAACCGCCGGATAGCTGGCCCTGGGCACTCGCTTAAGCTTTTCGATAATGGCTTCCCTTTCCTCCAGGAGAGATCCTTCCCAATAGGCCAGTGCTTTCCCCAAGGATCCTTGTGCCAGCTTGGCCACGGCACGGATCCGTTCATCTTCTGGACCGCGCTTGGCCTTCTCGGCCAGCCAACGGCAGACCTCTTCCTCGGGAATCCGCCGGAACGGCAGATGCTGGCAGCGGGAGACAATTGTGGGGGGCATGCTCTCAACCTGGGTGGTGGTGAGGAAAAAGTGGGTGCCGGGCGTGGGCTCTTCCAGAGTCTTCAGGAGGGCATTGGCAGCTTCCGGAGTAAGGCGCTCCGCATCTAGAAGGAGCCACACGGTGCTCCCGGTTGCAGCCAGGGCGGCTTCTTGCCGCAGATTGCGGATTTCCTCAATCTTAATTGAACCTTCTCCCCCTAAAACATGCAGCGTGGAGCGGGGGCCTCCCTGTTCTGCCAATTCGGCGGCTACTGCTCTAGCCACCGTTTCTTTCCCCACGCCTGCTTCTCCAGAGAACAGGTAAGCATGTCCCAGCGTGTTGGTGGCCAAGGCCCGCCGCAAAACAGCCACGGGGACAGCCTGACCGATAATCTGATCAAGGGTCACTAAAGCTCACCTCAAATCTCTAGATCCAACAGCAAACCGCGGATCTCATCCAGGCGGCGGACCAAATCCAGAGGCGGGCCGTGCTTGCTGAGAAACTCGCGCCCCAACTCCTCCAGTTTCTGGTTGATAATCTCCACCATCACGAACAGCCGCCTGCGTCCCTGGGGATCGTAGAAGCTGCTCTCCTGAACTTCATAGGACTGTCGAACTAGATAGTGCAGCAGCTCCCGAACCTTCTTTTTGTAGCGCAGTAGGTTGGCCAAGACGGGGCTCTGCATGAACTGCCGGGCGTAGTCATCAATTTCGGCCAAGGCAGCAGAGAGGTCGATGGCCTGCTCCTGTTCGGCGCGCAAAACCTCCCCGAACACCGGCTGCGTTGGGGAACTCCTGCTCCGTCTGCTGCTTCTGACCACAGAACCCTGCCGGCGCGCCCCCGCCTTGCTTACTCTCAAATCCGCTCAAACCTCTCTACGTCCACACTGAATACCGTGGCGCCGCCCACGGAAATCGCCGGCTCACCCCGTTGTGTCCCTTTGCACGTCTGCTTGATAAGGGCGATGACCTCATCCAGCCGCTCATCGTCCACCCCGATGAGCAAAGTGGTGTTGCCTGCCCGCAGAAAGCCACCTGTACTTGCCAGCTTGGTGGCACGGAAATCATTCTCCATTAAGGCCTCGATCAACGCCGGTACATCCTGATCTTGCACAATGGTGACCAGAAGTTTCATCAGATCACTCCTTCCACGGCCTTGAGCACACGGGAAGCTACCTGTTCCAGGGTTCCCACCGCTGAGATCACCTTAAACCTTTCAGGTTCCGCTTGGGCTATGGCCAGGAACCCCGCCCGTACTCGGCCGTAGTACTCCAACGTCCTTTGGGCGATGCGATCCTTCTTGGTTCTGGCCAGACAGTCCGCTGGGTCCGCATCCAGGTAGATAGTCAGATCGGGCTTGAGTCCCCCTGTGGCCCAGTGGTTCACCGCCTCAATGGCGGCCAGTTCCAGACCCAAACCGTAACCTTGATAGGCTAACGAGGAATCCACAAACCTTTCACAGATCACAGTCTTCCCTGCGGCCAGCGCTGGCCGCACTTTCTCATGCACATGCTGCGCCCGATCGGCTGCATACAGGAGAATCTCAGTCATAGACGACAGCTCCGTATGTTCTGGGTTCAGAAGCAGCTGGCGAATGCGGCTGCCTAGTTCTGTTCCGCCTGGTTCAAAGGTATGCACTACTTGGTGCCCTCTTTGCTCCAGCGCTGCCTTGAGCAGCAGGGCTTGGGTGGTCTTGCCGACTCCATCTACGCCCTCTAATGTGATGAATAATCCCTTGCCCATGATTCGATTCTCCTTACCGTACTGTTCTGCAGCGACCCCCATTATCCTTTAATACCAGAACCTTTTGCCCTGCCATTAACCCCCTGGTGTACCAACCAATGCCGGCACACCAGCGTGCATGCTCCACGATGGCCTTTGTGAACACTTCACCAGGTACAATTAACGGCACCCCGGGCGGATAGAGAGTGAGAAATGCCCCGCTAACCCTGCCCGCCGCCTGTTCCAGGGGAACAAGCTCCTTGTCCTGGAAAAAGGCCTCGCGCAGACTCAGTGCCGCTGGCGGCAGTTCCGGAAAATCCAAGCGATAGCGTGGCAGAGGTTGTCCACCTAAATGAGTGCGGCGCGCGGCCAAGTCCCGCACGGCATGCACCAGTTTATCTACAGTCTCAGACGTATCACCTAGAGTAATCAGGGCTAGAACTGTATAATAGTCGCTCAGTTCTACCTGTATATTATAATCCACGCGCAAGATCCGCTCAACTTCAATCCCCGTCAAGCCCAGCTGGCGCAGGGAAAACACGATTTTGGTCGGATCGGCCTGCAGATGTGCGGGCAGCAGCTCCGCATACTCTATTTCTGCCAAACGGTGCCTGCACCACTGCGCAAGTTCAAGCGCGCGACCCACGAGCTCCTCCCCCTGAGCGGCGAGCACCCGCCGGACTTCATCCAAAGCTCCCAGGAACACAAACGAGGGGCTGGTCGTCTGCAGTACCTGCTGGGCCTGTACAGCTTTGGAGAACCACAGATCGTTGTTGCTGTGCAGCATGGATGTTTGGGTAAAAGAACCGAGCGTTTTGTGGGTGCTCTGTACCACCGCATCAGCTCCGCACTGCAGTCCGGTCTTGGGAAGCTCGGGGGAGAAAAGGAAGTGCCCCCCATGGGCCTCGTCCACAAACAGCAGAACGTTGTTCTCTTTGGCCAGCCTACCGATGGCCTCTAGGTCACTTACTGTGCCGTAGTAGGTGGGGTGAGTGACTATCAACGCCTGGGGCCTCATCTCCTGCAGAGCGCGCTGCACCGCGCTTACAACCGGCGGCAGGGGAATCAGCCAATCGGGATCATACGCCGTCGGCAGGTAAACGGCGCGCCCTTGTGAGAGTACCAGCGCGGAGTAGACCGACTGGTGGGAAAAGCGCGGAATCAGTACGTCTCCCGTAGCCGGCAGCAGCAGGAAATGCACCCCGCCGGTTGTTCCGTTTACTATGAAGAGGGTGCGGCGAGCTCCAAAGAGCTGAGCTGCCAGCTCTTGAGCACGGTCCAGAGCCCGCACAAAATCGTGTTCCAACTCCGGGGCCTCGACTTGATCCGAAGGGTCCAGGGCGAAAACGCCCGTCCCCAGCTCCTCCTGCAGTCTTGAAAAAGCTCCCGGCCTCAGCTTATGTCCGGGGGTGTGGAAGGGGACGACTCTTTGGCGCGCATAGGCTACGAGTGCTTCCCAAAAGGGAGCCTGTTCCTGTTTCACATGTGTTCACCATCCTCGAAGCGACGGTCACGAAAGGCCTGGAAACGTCTCTGCCACAGCGCGCGTAGAGCACGGACAAAGCCGTCGTACTCCGGTTGATCCACCGTTAAGGTCATGAGGCGGTCTTCGCACTGGTCACATATGGTCGCTCCCCAGAACTCCAGACCATCGCCTTTCAGGACGAAACTACGGCACACTAGGCATTCCATAACCGTCACCTCCCTGCATGTTATGCATGCTGTGCTTTCCACGTGTAGGTCCACAACTCCTGCCGTGTGCATCTCCAGTCGAAGTAGGCGCTCGGACTTAAGTCCGATGAAAAATGCGTTCAACGACCGTTCTTGGGGCGGTCTTTCCTTGCCATAATGAAGACAGAAAAGATCAAGGAGGAGATCGCTGTGACACTCATGACCATCAGCCAACTGGAAGCTTATGTCAGGGGCCGCACCCTTCCCCTGCCGGAGAAGCTCAAGACAAGGCCGCGGGTGCTCAGGCTGCCCAAGGTAGAGCGGTTCGGCACCTCGGCCCTGGTTTGAGCGTGGGAGGTTATCGCTATGCCCGCCGCTCAACTCGAACTCCTGCTGCCTCTATTGCGCTGCCCCTACACTGGCTCTGCGCTCCGTCTTGCTGGCAACACTCTGCAGTAGGCGCACACGTATACCCCATCCAAAACGGCATACCCAACCTGGTCCGCGAAGAGCAGGTGTCAGCGATTGATCAGTACTTCCAGCAGCAGTATGGCGCAGAAGCGGCGCGCGCATACGATCGGGCCATTTTCCTCTTAAGCCTGCTTATCGGCTGTTGGGAGCCCGCGCAGCGCAGGCGGCTGGCGCAGCTGCTTGATCCTCCGACAGGCGGACTGGTGCTCGAAGTTTCCGTGGGAACCGGCGCTAACCTGCCGTTTCTCTCTGAAGCCGTGGGGCAGCGGGGAGAGATCGTGGGTATCGATCTCAGTCCAGCCATGCTGCAAAGGGCCCATGGGCGGGCCCAGGATCTGTCTATTCCCGTGCATTTGGTCCGGGCTGACGCCTGCCGTCTCCCCTTTGCAGATAATACCTTCGACGCTGTTTTCCATTTCGGCGGAATCAACATGTTCGGTGATGTGCCGAGAGCGCTCAGGGAAATGGTGCGCGTGGCCAAACCGGGTGCACCCGTAGTGGTGGGTGATGAAGGCCTGTCCGAGAACAGGCGGCGTACGTTCCTGGGACGCCGAGCCGCCAAAATGAACAATCTGTATCTCTGCCGTCCCCCCTTCGCCGCCGTACCTTGGGAGGATGTGCAAGGTTTCCAGCTGCACTGGGCCTGGCGGGAGCTGTTTTACGTCTTCCGCTTTCACAAGGGCTGTCCTGCAGCTCGGTCCCAGGAAGACCACGCTGTTTCCGTACAAGCCGAAGTACGCCGGCGCGTACTTGAGTCTCCCCCTCCAGGCGAATATGGTATATAATACCTCTAACGCCATGTGTTGGCAGGGGGATTGCTGTGGAGACCAAGATTGACATCGCAGGTGTGGTGCTGGAAACGGAGCGTCTGTTGCTGAGACCTTTTCAAGACAGCGATCTGGACGACTTTTTTGCGTACGCTTCGGTACCGGGAGTGGGAGAAATGGCAGGCTGGGCCCATCATCGCACGCGGGAAGATTCCCGGACCGTTCTCAGCAGGTTCATGGAAGAAAGAGACGTTTTCGCCATCGTGCACAAAAGGGATGGAAAGGTGATCGGCTCGGTGGGGGTGCACGATTCCTGGGCCACTCAAGATGCCCAATACAGCGGGCTGCGTATCAAAGATCTAGGATTTGTCTTGTCCAAAGACTACTGGGGACAGGGATTGATGCCCGAAGCCGCCAGAATCGTAATTGACTATTGCTTCCGGGAACTCGGCCTCGATGCCCTCACCTGCGGGCATTTTGTGGAGAACACCCGCTCCCAGAGGGTCATCGAAAAGCTGGGATTTCATTATGTTAAGACCTTGAAGCTGCATGCTAGAACACTGGGTAAAAGGTTCGACACCAAATGCTATATTCTCTTCAAGACCTCAACGTCAAGGGTTGACAGAGAGCCTGCCCAGCGGTAGAATGAAGAATGTAGGAACGGGCAGATAGCTCAGCCGGTTAGAGCGCTACGCTCACATCGTAGAGGCCGGGGGTTCGAGTCCCTCTCTGCCCACCAAAGACGCAAACACAACCCGCTGTGAGAACACGGCGGGTTTTCTTATGCCCAATGCAAAAAAAGACCTCGCTCATCTGAACGAGGCCTTCTCAAAATAATCTTGGCAGCGAGCTACTCTCCCACCACGAGATGTGGCAGTACCATCGCCGCTGAAGGGCTTAACTGCTGTG
>JAAYMM010000006.1 GCA_012521335.1 Bacillota bacterium
TGCCGCCAGAGATGGCGCGGGCGAACTGGCCAGCGCCCTGCTTGCCTCCACACTCACCAATTTGGTGGTCTTCCTGCCTGTAATCGTGCTGGAGAGCTTGGCGGGCCAGCTGCTGAAGGAGTTCGGCCTGTCCATCTCCTTTGCCCTGATCGCTTCCTTTTTGGTGGCCCTCACCGTGGTGCCCGCATTGGCCTCCAGGCTCTTGAGGAGCAGAGGGATTGGATCCCCTAAGACCCAGCCCCTGGTGGGCCGGGCCCGATCTTCCTACACTAGGTTGCTGGAACGGGCCCTCTCGCGCAAGGCTTACGCCTTTTTGCTGGTGGTGATCCTTCTGGCGGTTGCCGTGGGAGTCTATCCCCGGCTCAACCAAGAGTTTTTGCCCAGCTTTGACGAGGGCTTTTTGGGCGTGCACGCCATGCTCCCTGCAGGGCTGCCTTTGGAGCGGGTGCGGGAGATGATTACCGCCATCGAGGATGAGCTGCTCACCATTCCTGAAGTGGCCGCGGTAGCAGTGCAGTCTGGGGATCAGGGCGAGCTGGATGTCCTGAGCCTGGTACGGGGAACAGATGCGGCAAATGCCCAGTTCTTCATTACCCTGGTCCCCCATGACCAGCGTGGGCGCAAAGCCAGGGACATCACCCAAGAAATCCAGGAAATCATGGTCAAACACGGGGTGCTGCGGGCTAACATTTCCGACAACTCCCTGTTCGGGTCGGCGGCCAGCACCCTGCTCACTCCCAACCTGTCCATTGAAGTCCGCGGTGAAGATGTGCAGGTCTGCAATGCGCTGGCGGCAGAACTCAAGGAAAAACTCCGACAGGTTCCAGGTTTCCGTGATGTGCAGGACTCCACCTTCCGACCTTCCCAAGAGTTGTTCCTGAACGTGGATACCTCCAGGAGCATTTTGGGCGGCTTTACCGCCGGGCAGGTGGGGCTGGGCATGCGCTATGCCACTGCCGGGCTGGAAGCCACCTACATCGAAGTGGACGGCCGCAGCCTGCCGGTGGTACTTAGGCCCAACTCCTCCATCAACTCGGTGGATGACCTTTTGGACACTAAGATTACATCACCGGTGAGCATCGCGGGGTTGGGCGAAGACCCCATTCTGCTCCGGGAAGTGGTCCGCCCAGAAACCATTACCACTGCAGCCATTGCTCAGCGGGCTGATCGCCTGCCCATTACCTACGTAACCGGGATTTTGGACGAGCTCTCCTTAACGGAAGCAGTGCGCATCAGCGAGGAGCTGATTGCCCAGATGGAGATCCCACCCGGCTATCATATCCGGGTGGGCGGGCTGCAGAACTATATCTCCGACTCCATCAGCGAGCTCACCCTGGCGCTGATCCTGGCTGTTGCCCTGGTGTACTTGGTCATGGCTGCACAGTTTGAATCCTTCCTGCAGCCGCTGATCATCATGTTTACCATCCCCCTGGCCCTGGTGGGCGCCCTGGCTGGTCTGTGGGCCGTAGGGGGCAACCTGGGGATCATGTCCATCATCGGCATTATTGCTCTGATGGGGATCGTGGTGAACAACGCCATTGTGCTGGTGGACTTTATCAATGCCCGGCGTCGGGAGCAGCCTGATCTGCCGGTGCGTGGGGCCGTTATGGAAGCCTGCCAGGTCCGGCTGCGCCCCATTCTGATGACCTCCATCACCACCATTTTTGGGCTGCTGCCGGTGGCCATAGGCTATGGCGTGGGAGCTGAGTTCCAAAGGCCCCTGGCGGCCACTATCATGGGTGGGATGATCTCCTCTACACTGCTCACCCTGTTCGTGATCCCTGCGGTTTATGAAGCTCTGAGCCGCTTCGAGCGCAGGCGCAGAGTTCCAGCGGCAGAGCAAGAGCAGGCCCTGTAACCTGATTCCATCAAAAAGAGCGGTAGCGCACATGGGCTACCGCTCTTTTTCTTGCTTGCTCATTAAAGATGACTGTCCAGAACCTCGATCAACCGCTCCTTCGGCTGCACGCCCACCAGGGTTTCCTGGGGCTGCCCGTTTTTGAAGAGCATGAGCGTGGGGATGCTCATAATTCCGTAGGTGGCCACCGCCTCTGTGACTTCATCTACGTTAACCTTGACAAACTTCACCCGGCCCGCATACTCTTCGCTGAGCTCCTCAAAGACAGGGGCAATCATCCGGCAGGGGCCGCACCAAACCGCCCAAAAATCTACAAAAACAGGCTGATCAGCCTCGAGAACTTCGCCCTTGAAGTTTTCATCCGTGACTTCCACTATTCTCGCCATTACTACCGTCCTTTCAGCATTCCTAAGAGATTCTAGTATGATTATACCGAGGGGGGGAGGGGTTGTCAAAGCACACCAAAGCTCAGATTTACCCCTACTCCCCCAAAACTTCGTGAATGCTGGTGGCTACTTTGAAGTTGACACCTAGGGCGGTGAAGTGGGCTCGCCCACAGTCCACTTTCCGGTTCTCAACCTCCCGCCTCTTGCCGCGGTCCTTCGTGTCCTTGGTTTCCCTAACTAAGTACAGCTTGTGGTCATTCTCCGTCACCACTGCCCAGTCTGGGTTATAATCCCCAAGAGGCGTAGGCACTACAAACCACGGGGGGAGTTTACAGAAGAACTTCACGTTCTCGTTTTCATCTAGCCCTTGAGCTATCTTGAGCTCGACTTCTGAATCATAAGGAACATAATCATATGGAGTAGCGTCCTTGCTGTACTGAACCTCGTAGAGACGGGACAGGTAGGTTTCCAGCTCATACTCCTCAAACAGCCGCATCTCATACA
>JAAYMM010000007.1 GCA_012521335.1 Bacillota bacterium
CGCCAATTGCGCAGCTGGGCCTTTGCCGCCATGAGCACCGCCGTGTCCGTAACAGCATTAGCCAGCTTAGAGCAGGTATTTCCGGTGCAGGGGGCGATCACCAAAACGTCCAGCAGGGCTTTGGGCCCCAGGGGTTCAGCCTCCACAATGGTGGTGATAACAGGTCTGCCCGTCAATTCCGCAAACTGAGCAATAATCTCGGCTCCCTTGCCAAAGCGGGTATCCGTCTCCACCACCGAGCGGGAGGCTAACGGATAGATTTCCGCCCCCGCTTCCTTAAGCTTCTGCACCTGGGGCCAGATTTCCTGGTAAGTGCAGTGGCTTCCAGTTAGGGCAAAGCCTATAGTCTTACCTCTCAGACCCATGGTCGTCCTCCCCTAATAAGTTTTCGAGTAGGCGAGGAACCGTCTTGACCAAGATGGCAGCCGCTGTCTTGGGTGCGACTCTGCCGGGCAGAGAAAGGGCGTGAATAGCTTTAAGCCCCAGCTGCTCCGCGGCAGCGAAATCTGTGCCGCCGGGACCTGAGGCAATGTCCACGATCACGGTTCCCCTCTCTAGACGCCGTAGATACGCCCGAGGCAGAACCAGGGCCGGTATGGTGTTGAAGACGATGTCAAAATCCCAGCGCGAATGCAGGGTGCCAAGCGGCAGGACCTCACAGCCCAAGGCCACGGCCCCCGCTAGGTCCTTCTCCGACCGGGAGCATACGGTCACCCGGGCCCCCAAAGCCAGCAGCGTTCTGGCCAGCGTGCTTCCACAGCGGCCGAAACCCAGCACCAAACAGCGAGAACTATGGATGGTTATGGCTGTGTTCTCCATGGCCACTTGAATGGCCCCTTCCGCAGTGGGAATGGAGTTGAGGATGGCGATCTCATCGATCTCAGCCATTTCCACCAGGCGCAAGCTGTACTGAGCGGCCATGCCGCGGATTACAGGCCGGGCCACACCAATAAGCAGCGGCGTTCCGCAGGGCAGCAGAGGCAGCACTTCGTTGAGGTCTATGACCAGGTCACTGGGCCCCATATGAGCTGCAATCCGCCCCGCGGCATCAGTACTGCTCATGGGGGCGATCACCGCCCTAGTCCCCCGCACGGCCTCCTTGGCGTCACGCAGATGTAACGCCTTGTGCAGGCGTTCGTCTGCTGGAAAACCGACCAGGCGCAGATCTGCCCCCTGCTCGAGTAAGGCTGCAGCCAGCTCCACCTCACGCCCATCGCATCCCAGCATGCTCACTGGTGTGCCTGATAGCTGACCAGCCATGACAAGCCCTCCTCACCGAAACTCACTAGTACTATATGTCGGTGAAGAGAATGTGTTCTAGCCCGATGACCAGGCCCTTAACTTGCTGTACCTTGCGGATAGCCAGAAGTACTCCCGGCATGAAACTTTCGCGGTTGTTGGAATCGTGGCGGATGGTTAAGGTCTGACCAGGAAGCCCCAAAATCACCTCTTGGTGAGCCACTAGGCCAGGCAGCCGCACACTGTGAACGGGTATTTCCTTCTGATGTACTTCCTCCATCAGCATTCGCGTGCGCAGAGCCGTCCCTGAGGGAGCATCTAGCTTTTCAGCGTGGTGATACTCAATAATCTCGGCCTGATCAAAAAAGCGCACCGCCTCCCGGGCGAACCTCATCATCAGAACGGCTCCGATGGAGAAATTAGGCGCCAAAATGGCCTTCCATCCTGCCTCCAAGGCCCGGGCCTGCCACTCGCTGAGCTCATGGGGCTTCAGTCCAGTCGTGCCGATCACCATGGGCACCTGATGGGTCAGGCACGTTTCCATGGACTGCCGCACCGCCATGGGGGTGGTAAAATCTACTACAACATGTGGTTTGATCGCGCTAATGGCTTCAGTTAGGTCGCGGAAAACATGGAGGTCTTCCTGCTCCCGTCCTGCCGGGTCTACTCCGCCCGCCAACTGCAGATCGGGCGCGTTGCGCACCGCTCGGCAGACCTCACGGCCCATCTTCCCGTGGGCTCCATTCACTAGTACTCGCATGCATCTGTCCTCCTTTGCAGCCATTCGTGATGATTCGCTATCCGTTTTATCCTTTCCTGCATAGCGCCAAAAACGGGAGGCCCCCGCAGGTCTCCCGCTCTATTCCCTTGCCCCTTTCTATCTTGCACCGCAAATAGAGAAAGCCGCCTGCCGGCGGCTCTTCTCACACTTGCTCAGATTGAATTAGCCCTGCTTCCCTCCGTGGGTTTCCACATCTTTGGCACCATGTTGTCGCAGGATAGAGCTGGCATCATTGGCTTTATCGTCGCTGGTTTCGATTACAGCCAGAACGCCGCCCTGCTTGAGGTTCTCTTCATATTGGCGGCCCTTGTCCTCGGGAATCCCCAGATCAATGAGCCCGCCCGCCACGCCGCCGGTTACGGCGCCAGACAGGGCACCGGCCAGAGGACCGGCGGCGACGATGGGCCCGATGCCGGGAATGGCCAAAGCCCCTACTCCAGCCAGCAGGCCAGCAACCCCACCTAAGGCTCCACCCCAAGTGGTGCCTTCGGCGATGGAGTCAGTGGCAAACTCATCGCCGGCTTCCATGTCGGTCCCGCCTCTGCGGGCCTTGTCTTCCTTGGCCACAATGGAGATCTCATTGTCTTTAAACCCTTTATTTCTCAGTGCCTTAACCGCCTTTTCGGCCGTGGAAATGTCACTGAACACGCCAATGACAGTGGACAATAATATACCCCCTTTTCCATGTCTTAGCTCTAGGTTACCCAAAAAAAGGGGGCTTATTCCACGGGCGTCCTTCCTGAATTTTCTTCATCACCGCCGTGTAGTCTTCGGCGGTGGTTAGATCCACGATAATCAGATCCCTGCCGATTTTTCTGATCCCCCGCCAGGGAATGACGATCAGTTTCGGCCTAAACCAGCGGCTGCCATAGGGTATGACAATGGACTGCACCTCGCCTGTGCGCAGATCGATGATCAGGTCCGTGTGATCCACAACACCGAGCCGGATGCCTTCATCGATGCAGATGATCTCCTTCCCGGACAACTCGGAGTACCGCATGCCATCACCTCGGCTTAGCATATGTGAACCGCGGGTACCCTAGAACCGCCAGTGCCACGAGAGCTGCAGCTGTGGCGGCCGACCAAAGGCAGCGGTGAGGTTCCCTCCATCATACTGCCCCAGTTCCAACTGTAGATACCGGTTAGTTCCGCCCCAGCGCAGACGCAGATAACAGTGGGAAAGCTGCCGCAGCCAGTCGTACTTAATCACCACCCGCCACGCCCAGGCCTTTTCCAGCTGCACCTCAACGCGGCCGATGCGGCGCGGCACATCGGCGCGCACACTCCAGCTCCCCCTCTCCGTTTCCCTGTCCAGACGCACGACCTGGTTCACCATATCCACCTGCCACAGACCCTCGGCTGTTTTTCTCCTCAGCACCAAGGCTTCGGTGGGATCCAGGCGCCACTCCAGGGAAAAGCCTGCACCCACTTCCACTGTAAAGGCCGTGCGGTTGTACTGCCTGGTGCCCTCGAGGTTGGTCTGGCGCCGTAGAACCAAGCCCGCTTCCATAGGCCCCAAGGCTGCGGCCAGGTCTAGCTGCCAGCCCACCCGGTTGGGGCTGACTCGATTGCTCTTGGCCAGCAGACTCACAAAACCGGGTTCCACACGCTGCCAGGTGAAAGAGCCGTTGAGTCGGGAACCGGTTCTGGTAAGCTCCAGTACTCTACCGGAGAAGCTCACTCCATCTCCATACAACCAGCCTAAGGCGGTCTGCGCTTCCCAAGCCCCTAAGCTCATCCCGCTCTGCAGTACAGCCGCTGTTCCCGTTTCCTGGAAACTGGAATACTGGAGCTGCAGACCGCGCCACGTCAAGGGCCCTAACTGAAAGGAGCTCTCCACAAACCGGGCCCGGGCCCTCTCCTCACTGCGCAGAGGTATGCCATGAAAGAAACCCAGCGCCAGCTGTTCGCTCTCCAGGATCAGAAAGGACGTGTCCGGCAGGTGGTTGTTTTTGCTGATCAGGCGGAAGAGTTCACGGGACGTATAGTGATCCACATTGCCGCCTGTGCGCAGTAAAAGTGGGCCCAAGCCTCCCACCTCCAGCCGCCACGTGGGAGTGAACTGCAGCCTTTGCCCTGGCGCGCAGTCTCCCTGCATCCCCAAGCGCAGATCCACAGCTCCCACTTGCTTGCCAAAAGAAACGTATAGCTGCTGCTGAAACCCAGCAGGGCCGAGAGATCCTGAGAGCTCGGCACTCCACTCAGCGGCACAGCTCGAGGCAGCGACAATCATGCAGAGGAGCACAAAAAAAACTCCGCGCATGTACAAAGAATTCACTCCTTTGGACATCTCCCTGGGCGCGGAGTACTGATATTATAGCACAATTCGCTATTTTTTCCAAGCATACCCTTCCCGGTCGGTTAAACCCTCCTGCCGGGCGAAGTTCTCGTGGTTCTTGCGCACGTAGGCCGCGTACAGCTCATCTGGGCCGATGCCGGCCTTTAGGCACATGCTTACAAAAAAGTGGAGCACGTCCACTATTTCTTCCAGCAAGCGCTCCCTGTCAATCTCCTTGGGATCCTTCCACCACTTGAAGTTCACCTCATCGAGGATTTCCGCCAGCTCGGAGATGATGGCCAGAATCTCTTTCTGGATCCACATCTCTTGACTGAATGCCACACCTCTGTGCTCCACAACTGCTTGATCAAAGCGTTCCTGCAGTCGGAAGATCTCCTTCAGCATATCTTTCTGCACAGCACATCCTCCCTCAATAACTGGCTGGGCCCTACCGCAGCCCAGCTCCATCGTTGTGGATCATAGATTTCCCGAGCCAACTCGACCACCTGTCCGTGCTGAACCGCGCCAATGTGCTGCAGGATCACTTCGGGGGCGAGCGGTCCTCCGTCATACATTTCTCCTTTGGCCAAGCGGGCCATGCGGGTACTCGTGCTCTCCAGAGACAGCACCAGGCCGCTGCGCAGCTGCTGCTTGGCCCGCTCCACCATCGTGTCCGTGATCAGCCCCGGGATATCTCGGAAGATCTCCGTAAGCACGTCCCAGACGCGGCCCCAGTTCTCAGGGCCGAATCCAGCATACACTCCGTAACAGCCGATGTCGCTGTACAGAGCATTGAAGGAGTACGTGCTGTACACCAAGCCCAGCTCCTCCCTCAGCTGCTGAAACAGCAGCGAACTCACCCCACCGCCCAAGATGGCATCCAGCACCTGCAGGGAATACTTGCGGCTATCGCGGCGAGAGATGGCGGGTGCTCCCAGGCAGAGGTGGACCTGTTCGATGTCCTTATCCTCAAACCGGCAACCCCCTGCCTTATAGGTGGGCAATACGGCAAGCTGGCGCTGTCCTTTGGGCAGCACAGCAAAAGCCTCTGCGAAAGCCTCCACCACTTGAGCGTGATGGATGTTGCCCACACAGGCAATGATCAGGCGGTCAGCGGTGTAGTGTTTGGCCACATATTCCTTGAGCCGTTGAGAGGAAAAGGCGCGAATGGTGTCTTCTGAGCCCAGGATGTTCTTGCCTAAAGTGTCTCCAGGCCAGAGCACATCGGCAAACAGATCGTGCACAAAGTCCTCCGGCGAATCCTCGTACATGCGCAGTTCTTCCAGGACCACGTTCTTTTCCTTTTCCACTTCTTCTGGCAAGAACAAAGAGTTAAGCAGCATGTCCTGGAGCAGCGCAGCTGCGACAGGGAAATGCTCGTCCAGCACTTTGAAATAGTAGCAGGTCTGCTCTTTTTCTGTAAAGGCGTTGAGCTGTCCGCCCCGCTGGTCCATGATCTCCGCAATCTCCCGAGCGGAATGGCGGCTGGTCCCTTTAAACATCATGTGCTCCACAAAGTGGGACATACCCCACTCTTCAGGCTCTTCCTGCCGGCTCCCTACTTCAAACCAAGCCCCTAAGGTAACTGAGCGCACATGGGGCAAGCGCTCAGTGATAATCCTGATCCCGTTGGGTAATACTGTCTTTTGGTACATACCCTACCTCCACACGTGCTGGCGATCCTCGCCAATACGTGCTGTTCTTTCCACTGAATTTGGCGGTACGAATATGATACCATAGATTCAGCACAGCAGAAAGGGGGGTGTCTATGGACCGAGGTGCCATTATCGCTGTACTATCTATGCTCTTTTATTTCACATCACTTTTAGGAGCGCCGGGGCCAGGCGCCGTACAGCCCCTTGCTGCCCCCGCCGAGCAGCGGACCTACGAGGTTGTGGGTCAGACTGCACAGGTGACGGCCGATGCCGTGACGGTGCGCAGTGCGCCGGCAGCCGATGCCCAAGCCCTGGGGGTACTCAAGGGGGATGCCCGGCAGGTAATCATCCTAGACAAAGACGAAAGCTGGTACAAGATCCGCCCAAGCTCAGGACCCATCGGCTGGGTACCTGCGTATGCCCTGCGTGTAACCCCGGTAACGCCCAAGCAGCTGGATCGCATAATCTTGGGTTACTATGATCCAGGCGGCCCAGCCTATGAGACGCTGCTGGAACACTCCGCCAAACTCACCGCTGCTGCTCCCTTGGGTTGGAACTTGGACAGTGACGGAAAGCTCAGGGCAAGCTTTGATCCACAAGAGATGGGCAGAAGCCTCTATTTCGCCGGCAATCAGGAACTATTCACTTTTGCCCACGTGCGGATACCCGCTCCCCCCACAGCCCTGCTGGCCAACGCCGCTCTGCAGGAAGCGTCCCTGGACACTCTGGTAGCCACAGTCCAAGAGTGGGGGCTCAGGGGCATCCTGATCCATGTGGACTATGTCCCCACTTGGGAACAGGAGGAGCTGTTTGCTTTTGTGGCTGCCCTGAAAAGCAAAATGACAGCGCAAGGCCGCTACACGCTGATCAGCCTGCCTTGGGCGGAAGGATTGGACTACGCCGCAGCTGGCCAAGGCGCGGACTATCTGGTGCTGCAGACTTCCGCCGTGCCCGCAGAACCCGGGCCGGCCGCGGCCCTGCCCGCAGTGGAAGAGATGATCACAACGGTGAGCCAAGTGGTTCCAGGGGAAAGAATCATCCTGGGCCTCAGTGTCTCTGGGCTGCACTGGCCGCGAGGGGGTATGCTCCAGGCGCTCAGCCATGGAGAAGCCATGGGGCTTGCGGCCCGGGAAGGCGCCAAAATCCGCTGGGACACCGCTTCCCAGACACCTTACTTCCAGTACGGCAATGGACAGGAAGTCTGGTTCGAGAACCGTTACAGCCTCAAGCACAAGCTAGAGCTGGTGGCCAAGTTCAACCTAGCCGGGGTAGCTCTGGCCAACTTGGGCCAGGAGGATCCGGCCTTGTGGGAAACCGCCCTCCAGCTCCTAATCGGCTAATAGCTCGCCCACGGTAACACACTGAAACCCCCTGGTGGCTAGATGATCCAGAATTACGGGCAGTGCCTCCAGTGTAGGCTGAGTAGGATGCATGAGGATCAGGGCGCCGTTAACCAACCCGCTGAGTACGCGGTCGATAATTTTGGTGGGGGCCGGCCTCTGCCAGTCTACGGTATCCACAGTCCAGAGCACAGTCTTGTAACCCAGCTCTGCGGCGATGGCTACTGTTTCCTGGGTAAAGTCTCCTGCTGGCGGGGCGAAGACCTGCGGGCGCTGTCCCGTGGTCTCCAAAATCGCATCTTCACCTTCTTGGATGAGCCGCGCCACTTCCTCGCGGCTCATTTCGCTGGGCAGCCCGTGCCAACCTCCGTGATTGCCAATCTCATGCCCCGCCTCGGAAATGGCCCGGGCCAGCTCGGGGGCGCGCTGGGCCCAACGGCCAGTCAAGAACCAGGTCGCGGTGACATCGGCTTGGCTCAGAACTTCCAAGAGGCCGGGGATATACTCATCGCCCCAGTCCACATTGAACATGAGGGCTACCCGCGGCTCGCTGTCTGGGCCGCGGTAATAGGGTTGGAAATGCGCCCGGGTGATGGAAGGCAGCACCTCTACTGTCACGAGGCGCACCGCGGTACGGGCAGGGGCTCGGAGCAGCGCTTCCACGGTACTCTGCACGTCCACCACTTGACCCACCACTTCAGGAGTAACACTGCCCGTCTGCCAATCCCAACTAGCATTGCTCGCTTCCACGTAAAAGCTTTCCGCCAGGCTGGCCACCACATCGTAAAGCTCCTTTTCCAAAAGGCCCTCTACCAGCTGACCTTCTAGAGTCACCCCCCGCTTCACGCCGTACAGCGCCCGCTGCCCCGCTTCGTATAGTGCTGGAGCCAGGATCAACAGGGCAACTGCCAGCACGAGGCCCGCTGCTGCAAGCAGAGCGCGCTTGGTGATGATCATGCCTAACTGCCTCCCTTTCCCGGATGCTGGGTTCCAGCATGGTCGATGTAGAAGTCTCCTTTATGTAGCAGCTCAGAAACGGGTACAATGGCATAACCCTGGCTCAACAAGTCAGGAATCAGACGGCGAATAGCCCCAGGAGTGCCTGGGGCTGCATTGTGGAAAAGCACTATTGAGCCAGGTTTGATCTGGCTCATCACCCGCTCGTAGATCTGGTTGCTGCTCAGATTCTTCCAATCTAGGGAATCAACAGACCATTGGATGGTGTGGTAGCCCAGGGCAGAAGCGACGGAGATCACCTTGTTGTCGTACTCTCCAAACGGAGGGCGGAACAGCGTGGTTCTCTGCCCTGTAAGATCCTGAATCAGATACTCGTTCTTCTGCAGCTCATAGGCAATCCCCTTTTCGTCCAGCGTGGTCATGTGGGGATGAGAATAGCTGTGGTTGCCGATTTCATGCCCGGCGGCTGCGATCTTCGCCACATAGTCCGGATGCTTATCCACCCAGTATCCCGCCAGGAAAAAAGTGGTCTTCAGGCCATGTTCGTCCAAAATGGTCAGGATTTCATCGGTGAGGTCCGCGCCCCAGGTGGCATCAAAGGAAAAAGCCACCTTCTTCTCTGCGGTCTGCACGCTGTAAATGGGCACCAATCGGCCCCGGGATAAAACCGAGATGATCAAAGGCTCGCGCACCTGCGGGACTAAGCTTAAAAAGGCCAGGAGGAGGACTAGCAATAAGTACCACCTCTTGACCCTGATCACATAAACACGCATGACATCACCTCTAGGGCATTGTATTCACCTAGAGGGCGAAGTTATGATTCCCGATCCTCTTGATCACCTGTTTTGTGGCCCAATACTCGGGGGTCCGCGTCGTGTGCGGATTGTAGAAGAACAGCGCTCCGCCTGTTGGGTCTTCACCGGCCAGCGCCCGCCGCACCGCCTCCATACAGCTGGCTTCTGCTTTCTTTGGAAGCGTCCCCTGCTGTACCGGAGTGAACTGTCCCGGCTGGTGCAGCACTTCCCAGACGGAGTTGGGGTACTTGCTGGAGCGGACACGATTGAGAATCACTGCGGCCACGGCCACCTTGCCTTCAAAAGGTTCGCCCCCAGCTTCAGCCTGTACTACTCGGGCCAGGAGATCGACTTCTTCGGGGCTCACTACCACAGTGGAGCCGTCATGCAGCACCAGCTTATTGTCGGCGGCGGAAGGCAGCCTGAGGCGGGTGCCCACCTGCAGCGCGGCCGGGTCTTTGATCTTGTTCAGGGCAGCCAGTTCCTGCCAGGAAATACCATGAGCCATGGCAATATCCCAGAGGGTATCCCCGGGCTGCACCACATGGATGGAACCAGAATCTGCTTGGACCAGGCAGCTGGAGAGCATCAGGCCCAGCATGATCAACACAAAACCTCGCATTACATTTCTCCTTTGTAACGATGGGATGGTCTGAGTCAACTAGAGTATTCCACACGACCACCGCCTTTCCTTCAGCGCCCCAGTTGATCTAGAAAATGTAAAAAACGGTTGCGGGCGATTACCTCCGAATAAGAGACTCTCTCAGACAGCAGGTTCAAGGCGGCCACTGCAATGAGCACCACCACCTTGGCGGGGAGGGCAGCATTCAGAGCCACCAGCCAACCCAAGGCGGCACCCAAGGGGTTGGCCCCCGTATCGCCCATCATCGCCTTCCTTTTGAGATCCCAAGGGAGATAACCCAACACTGCGCAGGAAAGTACCTGCAGGGGCAGGGGTTCGGCCGCTGCAAAGTGCAGGGGCAGACTGAACAGGAGAAAGGCTTTGCCGGCGCGACCTGGCCTTAAGTCCAGCAGATTGATGAAGTTGGCTGCCAAGGCCACCAGCAGAGCGTCTACGATCAGCTCAACCCACCCCGCGGCCACCAAGTTCGCCGCGGCCAGGGCACTTATCCCCCCACCCATTGCTTTTAGGGCACCCGTGGACAGCGAACGGTACCGGAAGTGGCCGCGGAACCCCTTAGGACCGCTGCTGCCGCAGGCGTCGTCCACAGCTCCCAAGACTCCGAAAAGCAGCAGTAGACAGGCAAAGAGCAAGATCTGTCCATCCAGGCCCGAACGCGCCATCAGCACCCAGACCACGGGTAGAAGGAAGGCTGAGCCCAGTCCAGTGGGTACGGGCTCACCGAGGTAGTTCTGCACTGTCTGAGGCCGGTATATGGGCAGCAGAACCGGTACAGCAAAGTAAGCTATGGCGGCCGCTGCTAGGTTCCAGATCAGCGGTGCCACCCCCTTCGCCAGCACTGGGTCAGGGCCCGGAGCACGTGCACCAACTGCCGTCCGCGGTGCACACACCCGCGCAGTGTTCTTCCATAGGCCCGGTGTTTCATCGGGAGAGGAACCTCCACCACCGCAAAACCGTGGTGCAGTGCACCCACTGTCAAGCTCACCTCCACCCCGAAGCCGCTGGCGAACCCCCCCAGGCACCGCAGCACCTCGGCCCGCACCGCCCGCTGGCCAGAAAGGGGGCTGGTCACAGTGTGGCCGGTTAAGAGCCTGACTCCCCAGGCCGCCACTCGGCGTACCAGCCCAAAACCCATCTGTCCTCCTGTCCTGGCCTGATCTCCTATGAAGCGGGCCACGCTCATGTGGGCTTCTCCTTGGATTACGGGGTCCAAGAGGGCGCGGGCCTCTCGGGCAGACTGGCCCAAATCGGCATCCAGGAGCAGATAGACATCCCCCTTGGTTCTGGCTAAACCAGCATTGAGAGCAGCACCTTTACCCCGGTTTTCCGGCAAATCTAGAACCACAACCGGTCTGACTGACCGCTGCTGACAGACTTCTAAAACAGCCCGCGTGTTGTCGGTAGAACCATCGTTGATCACCACAATTTGATCAAGGGCCTCTAGGGTCTGGAGCGCTTCCAGGGTCTGGGCGATATACTCCTCTTCGTTGTAGGCTGGAATGAGGGCAACTGCTCTCATGGGAACAGCCCCTGGGCGTTTTTCTGCAGTCCATAGTGGCCCTGCGCGTTGGCCGCTAAGGCCAGCAGGAAGGCGATCTCACCCATGCTGGTATCAATGCTGTCCACCTGCAGGCTTGGGGGCAGGTCAGCCACTTTCGGTTCCAGCTCGGCACTCCACACAAAACCCAGACGGGTACCAGCGGCAGCGAGGGCCTGCACGATCTCCCGCTCTTCAGCGGACAGGGCTTCCCCTCCCAGTGAGAACACCACTACCACATCCTCTGGCAGAGGCATCTGCCCCAGGCCGTGGAGGGAGACGGTCTCCACCTGAGCACCTGCCTCTTTGAGAACCGATCCCCAGGGGACCTCCCCCTCCCCTACAATGACCACGGATTGGCCAGCCAGCAGGTTCCGAGCTACGCTGGCTTTCAGCTGCAGCCAAGCCTGGCTGGAGAACTCCAGCTCCGCCTGGAGGGCCGCCAGCTTGACGCTGCTATCCCTGAAGCGCTCCTCCAGATCAGAGATGAGCTGGGCCTGCTCTTCCACGAGGGCGTGGTCGGGGAAAACAGCGCCGCCGATGAGGATACCAAGAATGAGGCTGAAGAATACCGCCAGCAGAGAAGCCACATGGTAGCGAAATCCAGGGTGCATCTAGAACCACCCCACCAACAGACGCAGCTGCAGCCAAAACAGGCGCAGATAATGGCGCCAGGGAGATGCGAGTCCCATGAAAATCAGAATAGGGATGAGCGCGGCCAGAACCAGGGGCAGGGCTCCGTAGGGAGTCTTGGGTCGGTAAAGTTCGCTGAGTCTTTTGGCATCAAGCAGAATAGGACCGATCTTCAAACGGGTCAAAAAGGTGGAAGCCATGCCTGGACGCCCCTTTTCTAAAAAATCGATCATGTTAGAGTGTGACCCCACGAGTACGATCAGCTCTGCTCCCTGCTCGTGAGCCCACAGCAGCGCCAGATCCTCGCTGGTACCCGGAGCGGGCACCATGTGAAATCCCACCCCCAGGGTAGCTAGGCGCTCAGCGCTGGGGCAGCGTCCATCTGAGTAAGCATGGGCGATGATCTCTGCGCCACAGCGCAGGGCCGTGTCGCTCACGCTGTCCATATCGCCGATGATCATGTGGGGCCGGTAGCCCGCCTGCAGCAGGGCGTCGGCTCCCCCATCGACCCCCACCAGCACCGGATGCGCTTCCTGTATGAAGGGCGCCAGCACCTGCAGGTCCTCCCGGTAGCCCACTCCCCGCACAACCACTACCACTGCCTTGCCTACACAAGTGATGCCAAGTTGCGGAAACTGGATTTCGCCTAGAATCACATCCTTTTCCCGGGCGGCATACTCCAGGGTGTTGCTCACAAAACGCTCCAACTCCCGGGGCAGGTTGAGCTGGGCGATCCTTTCCCGCTCTTCGATCATGTGGGCTGTAACCACGGTGCCCACGGCAATTACCTGCCCGTCTTTGAGGATCTTCCTCCCCTCTATCTCCACCTCGTCTCCATCCGCGAGCAAGCTGAAGATCTCTTCTCCCACATTATCCAGCAGTGGTATGCCATGGGCATGCAAAAGGCGCGGGCCCAAATTGGGATAGCGGCAGGTCAAAGAAGAATGGGCGTTGATCACGGCCGCCGCTCCCGCTTCCACCAGACCCGCCGCCCCCACCGCGTCCAGGTCTTCATGGGCAATCACCGCTATTTCCTGAGCCTGCAGCTGCGCCGCGAGTTCCTTGGTGCGCCTGCCCAGGCGGACTCTCCCCCGCACGACGGCACCTCCCGCAATGAAAAAGAGACGGTTGTCACCGTCTCTAGTATGTTCCTCTAGCTGTGCCGTTAGCCCCGGCGTTGGGCTGCTAAACCTACCAGATGCACCATTTTGCTGATAAACTCCGAATTCGTGGGCTTTCCTTTGTTTTCCGCCACGTAAGGAAAGAGCTGGTACAGTTCTTCCACATTGCCCTTTTCCCAGGCTGCCTCTAAGGCGTAGCGCATGGCCCGTTCCACTTGGGCCCCGCTCACCCCGCAGCTCTGTCCTATGGCCGGGTACAGATGCCGGGTCACGGCGTTCAACCACTCAGGGTGCTGCATGGCCAGCCAGATGCCCACCATGAGATAGCGGTAACCCTTGTAATGGGGCGGTATGCCCAAACGTTCGAAGTAGCTGGTGCAGATTTCCTGGACCTGCTGAAAAGCCAGCTCCCCGCTGGCTGCTGCAGCTGCCGGCTTCAACAGCTGCCGGATCCGCTTTTCCAGCACTACCAGGTCCACCGGACGCATGAGCACGTAATCTGCACCGAGCTGGGCCGCCCGCGACAGGGCGCGCTCGCCAGGGGGCTTTGGGGAGACTATGACCACTTTGGTCTCTTCTGCAGGCAGCTCTTTCCTAATCTGCTGCAGAACCTCCATTCCCCCGTGGGGCGGGCAATCCATAGCCAGCAGAATCACCTGAGGTTTGTCCCGGGAGAGCACCTGCTCCAAGCCCTCGGCGCAGGCAAAGTCTTGATAGGCAAACCCATCCAACCTGCTGAAGTAAGCGGATACCTCATCTCTGAAGGCTTGATCACTGTCTAGCTGCAGCAGCAGAATCACACCCGGCTCCCCCTTAACCAACCCGCCCGGCCAATAGGAAAGTCTTGGTGATGGGCGAGTAATGGAAGTTCTTGTCCAGGCGAAAACCCACAATTTCTCCCGTGGAGTTCATGTGGATGCGGGGCCCGGAACACTTCAGCTTCTCTTGGCCGATGAGAATGGTGTGGTCATTGTACACACTGATGGGCAGATCCTGTTCAATGTACTCCAACACGCGCCGTTCCACTTCCGCCAGGTCCACTTCCGGTTTGCGGGTGAACTCCACCACAAACCCTCGGCGCACATCACTGTGGAAGGTGGGCGGCTCAATACCCATCTGCTCCAGGACGATACCCGTCAGGTCTTCAGCGCTATGGGCCATCTTGCGGTAGACCAAGGACTCATAGGCCTGCTCGGCAATCTCCGCCGGAAAGGGACCAAAAAGGGTAGGAATGGTCACCACAACTTCTTCACCTATACCGATGAGCACCTCGGCATTGACGTTGAGCAGCGGATAGAGCAGCTCAAAGTGCTCAACGATCACGCGCCGCCCAGCGGAGATGGCCTTTTTCACCGCATCGGCCAGCTCCCACAGGGGCGTGAAAGCCATCTCGAAGCGAACATCCAAATGATAGGTGTGCGTGCGGAAATAATCGGCCTGAGCATCCTCCAATACCGGCAGGGGCCGTACGTTCACACCGTCATCGTCATTGGTGAGCACAAGTCCGGGAAACATCCCCCTAATAATGAGCGATTTACCCGCTCCCGCATCGCCGATCACACCAATGAGCAGAGCCTCCGCATCGAGATAGCGCTGGGCAATGATCTGGCCCAGGTGCATCAGCCGCTGACGCCCGCGGGGTGCATAGTAGGCAGCCTTCACCAAGGTAATGTAGTGCATGCTTACAACACCACCTCAGCATGCCGCGCCACGTGGCAGTTGATGTTCACAGCCACGGGCAGACCGGCAATATGGGTGGGGTAGGTTTCCACAAACAAAGCTAAGGCCGTCTGGGTCCCTCCAAAACCTTGGGGGCCCACTCCCGTCTTGTTCACCAGCTCCAAGAGCTCCTCTTCCAGCTGAGCGATATGGGGTTTGGGGTGCTTCGAGCCGATTTCCCTCAACACAGCCTGTTTGGCCAGGAGGGCGGCTTTTTCCATGGTTCCGCCGATACCCACGCCGATAATGATGGGCGGACAGGGGTTTCCTCCCGCTTCGCTGACCGTTTTCACCACAAAGTCTTTGATCCCTTGGAGCCCGTCTGCCGGTTTGAGCATCTTCAAGGCAGACATGTTCTCGCTGCCAAAACCCTTAGGAGCCACAATCAAGCGCAGCTGATCACCGGCCACCAAAGAGGTGTGCAGCACAGCAGGAGTGTTGTCTTTGGTGTTCACCCGTTCGATGGGGTCTCCCACCACGCTCATGCGGAAGTACCCTTCCCGGTAAGCCTGGCGCACTCCTTCGTTCACCGCATCGGACAGCAGGCCGCCTTCGATGTGCACATCCTGGCCTACCTCGGCGAAGACGACAACCATACCAGTATCCTGGCAGAGGGGCATCTTCTTCTCCCGGGCGATCTTTGCGTTTTCCAGAATCACTTCCAGAACATCCTGCCCCAGGGGAGACTCCTCTTTCTGCTCCGCTTCCACCAGCGCCTGATAGACGTCCATGGGCAGATTGCAGTTGGCGTCCAGACAGAGCTCTTTCACCCGGGCTACGATGTCCTCATACTTGATGATCCTCAAGGTTCATCTCCTACCTTGCTTTGCTTTTCAGTAAGGCCACGAGGCGGTTCATCTCATTCGTGCAGATGGACAGGCCCTCATCCACACCCATACCGGGCTTGGAGAGAATCTGGCGGGGCCGCGTGGCAACAGCTATATGCACTGTAATCTGGGCCGAACGCTCCGTCTCGTTGCAGGTGCCGCCGAGATAGGGGACAATATCATGCTCATGGCAGTACAAGACCGCTTCCACCGAGTTGTTGATGCCACCCAGGTCCGGTGCCTTGATCTGGATCATGTGCCCCGCCTTGGCATCCACAAACTCTTTGATATCTTCCAAGGTGTTGCACCATTCATCAGCCACAAACTGCACAGGAATGTTGTGCCGGTCTACATACTCCCGCAAGGCGGCCATGACCTTAATCTGTTCTTCCTTGGAACCGCAGTCCACGGGGCCTTCAATGGCCAGGCGGTGAGGGGCGACCAGTTCTGCCAACTGCCGGGCATACTCGCCTATTTCGACCACGTCATTGTTGAACGCCTCGCCGATGGTGCCGTACACATCGACCTGGAAGTCGGGCACATAGTCGTCGTCTACCCGCAGTTCCTGCACCCTCTGCTTCAGCCAAGCCAAGTAACTGCGGAGGTGTTCTCCCTGCTTGCCTAACTTGTTGATGTTATTGAACAGGCCGTGGGGCAGCACATCCACATGCTTGATGATCATGCGATCCGCGTTGTTTTTGCGGTCATCGCCTGTTTGTGCGAAAATCTTCACCGGCTCAGGCACAAGCTCCAAGCCGTATTCCTCCACAATCACTTCCGCCATGGTCAGATGCCTGCTCTTGGCCACAGCATCGAGAAGCGCCTGGGTAACGCCATAGCGGATAGCCGTATGCAGATGCTTGCCCTCGCCATTCTTGAGCGCGTCGATTTCCTCCGCCAGTTCGCGGAAGGAAGTGAGTTTCCGCCCTACCAGCTTCGGCACCACGTACTTCTCAATCTGAGGAATATATGTATCAGCCAGGAAGAGCGGATCCCTTCCGCCTGCGCCTGAATACTGCACTGCGGCGCAATCGCCATAGGCCACCTGGCCGTCTTCCAGAATCAGCTGAATGGAGACACTCTCCCCCGCCTGCCGGATCTTCACAAAACCTGGAGTGACAGGCACGCCGTCATAGGTGAAGCCGTTTTCCGTAAAATTCCCCTGGCGAATGGCCCGCTGGTCATCGAAGTAGAAACCAGTAAGTCCTTTAGACAGAACTACGTCTTTAATAATCATATGAACACTCCTTCTGTATTAATAAGTCAGCTCTAAGAGGGGCGCGTGCTGCTGCGCTCCGTAAACATCGGTTTCTCCTAAGTCTCCAGATGCCCTGGGCCTCACGATGGTGATCTTAACGGCGTGGGCGGGAGCAAAATGGATGATGGACAGCACCTGGCTCTCGTCAATCTTGTACAGATCAGCAATTTTCGCCTTGGTGATGCTGTGCCTTACTTGCTCGTAGGTCTCTGCATCGGGAAACATAAGGTCAAAAGTAAGTTCATAGGGCCCAGCATTTTTGCTGCGGATCACGGAGGCCACGTCTTTCACATAGCGCATAACTCACACCTCCCTTAGCTCTACGGTGAACAACCCCTTGGGGTCATCCACTTCCAGGAGATGATAGATGCTGAAGGTGTAGACAGCTCCTGTGGAAATATCCGAGGGCGAGTAAGGGAAGGCCAAGTTCCCCGCAGTCGACTTGCGCCCAGGATACCCGTAATGCAGCAGAGTAGACCTGAAGAAACTGCAGATGGTATCGGCAATGTCTTGGGTGGGAGCGACCGCTTCCATGACCAAGCCCAGTTCGTGCCCAGGTTGGGGCTGAGGCTCGAGAGCGCCCATGACACCGTTTTTACCGTAGCAGTGCACATGCAGCTGATAATCGCGGATATCTCTGAAGTTGTCGGCCACTCGCTCTTTGACCGCGGTAATCACATCACCGATCTGACTGATCATGATGGGGTCCCGCACTCCCGCGATGCTGATGGTGCGGTAGCCGATGCGGCGAGCCCCCTCTAGTTTGAGGAAGTATTTCTCCGTGGGAACAAACCGCGTACCTGACACCTTGACTTTGCCACCGGGCAGCTCCTCAAAGCGGGTCTCCCGGAGATCCAGGGTCCCACCTGGCCCTGGCAGCGAATAGGGATCACTCTTTTCATAGAGAGTATGGGCGGCTACAGAGAGTTTCGTGCACTGCCGCTGAGGGCTCAACGCCTCGAGTATAAAGGCATCTTCCTGCAGGTAGCCAAACAGGCAATCACTGCCGCTTCCAGGGCTGGCCGCGATGGCAGCGCATTCCAGGATCTTCCCCATGTGCAGGGCCAGGGCCAGATCGTAGCCCTGCAGTGCCGGAAGAGCGGCAAACACAGTTGGGTCATAGGCCCTGCCGGCTACGATAATCTGGGCGCCCTCTTCCAGAGCCTGCAAGATGGGTTCCAAGCCCATCTGGGCTACAATATGCGAGCTGCCGCGGATCTCTTCTTCCGTGAGGGGCGCAACCGGACCCAGAGGTTGGATCCGGCCCCGCTTCAGTTCCTGGATCAGCAGCTCTGGATTCACATCACTGTAAATCACGGCCAGTTTGGCCGTGGCCTTCAGCTCGCCTAGGACCTCCTTGATGATGTCCACGGTCCATTCCACATGGGGCTTGGCCCCTGCGCCCCCCGCCGTGCCAATAATCAGCGGGATGCCGCGCTCCAAGGACGCTTGGATCAGATAGTAGAGGTCTCTTTTCACAGGAGCGCGCTGCGTAAATGACTTGCCGGCGCCCAGGTAGTAAGGGCCGGGGTCAGTGGAACCGCCATCCACCGCTATCACGTGGGGATCGCGTTCCAAGCCAGCTTGAAATGAAGACAGGGGAAAACCGTAGCCCAAAATCGCGGTGGGCGAAAGAATTCTCAGTTCCAAAGCTCATCTCTCCTAACGGGGACGTCCCACTAATCTGCCTTGACCAACGGCATAGATATCGTCAATAACCATCTGGAAACTGGGGGGCCTGCGCTCCGCCTGGCCCCTTTCGGCCAGCTTAGCGCGGTGGAAATCCTGAATCTCTTTGGGGAAGGGCAGATTGCCCCACTGCAGGAAGCGCACAGCTCCTTGATTATCACGTGCCGGCATGGTTCGGCTCAGGTTAAAGCTGCTAGGAGCAAAGGGAACATCGATCACACCGGCGGCAAAGGCCCGTACGGCCCCTAAAGCCCAGTCTCCCTCACCGAGCTCTAGGGTCTTGTCCAGAATGGCCCGCGTCTCTTGGAGGATGATCTCCCGTTCATCAGCCAGGGCGGCGTTTTCCGGGAGCGCCTGATCCTGGAGCATGTTCAGGACCTGCTTGGTGGCGCGGATAGCCTGGGCGTTGGCCTCCTTGGTGGGTATGCCCAGTGCCTCGTGGGTGGTTTTCACAATCACCTTTGTGGCTTTGCCCAAAGCGGCGGTGGCACTGCCCAGGGCGATAACGCCATAGGCCTTGGCCTCGTCTTTGGGGAAACCTCCCATCCACTGATGGAAGACAGTGGTGATTTCCACATCGTAAATGTTCTCAGCCCGCAAGTACTCTTCAGCCAGCATGGTGAGGGTCTGGAGGGCGGCCACATCCTGCACGATGTTCCCGCACTGCCCGTAGCCTAGGGTGATGCTCTTCACCCCCTGCTTCGCGGCCAAGACCGCTTCAATTACCGCTACACTGTGGGAAATACAGGGGGCAACCAGCGTGCCTGTTAAGGGGCCGAACGGCTCACGGTTAATGGCTATGCCCTGCTCCTCGTAAAAGCCCACTAGGCGATCCACATACTGCCAGTGGCGGATGCTTTCCTCCAGCGGCACGCGTTTGGCATAGGGTATGTTGTAGGAAATGCCTCCTCCCTCAAAGGCGGTAAAACCTGCCGCGAGGGTGATCTCCGCCAGCAAACGTGCATCGGGAGTGCCATGGCGCACCTGCAGCGGGCGGGAAAGGCTTTCCACCAACCTCCGGCAGCTGGCCACGCCGTGATTTACGGCCGGGAAGCCGTTGAGCAGCGACCTGCCTTCCCGTACGCTCTCCGCCAGGGCCTTTTCCGCTTCCTCATAGCGGTTCTGCCTGGTATAGGAATCGATGGTGGTGGGCAGAAGATCTGCTTCGCCCACATCCTGTAAGTATAAGAGCAGTTCCAGGTGGCTGTTGAGATCGGCAACGCCCGCGCGGGGCTGAGCCAGCGTCCTGCCCTTGGCCTTGGCCTGGGTCAGACACTTGGCGAAGTTGAGTTCCTCGGGGAGCTGCTTGTGAAACTGAATGGCTTGCTCCAGATCCACATCCTGCCCCGTGGGCCAGCTGGCCAGGACCTCCTGCCTTTCCTCTTGTAGTTCATCCCAATCTAATTTTGCATGCATGAGCCGCTCACCCACCTACTGTTCCCTCCTTGCGAGCTTGTAGCTGTCCAATGAGTTAGTTAAGATATCAAAAGCCGCTTCTGGCTCTTCTTGGGCCAAAAGACCCATAGCGGCCAAAATATAGCTGCCGTCCAGGTAGAACTCTGGCTTTTCCGGCCTGAGCTCCAGCAGAGCATCGGCCTGCTGGGCTGCACCTTCCAACACGGCTAAGGGATCGGCACTCTTTACCAAAACGCCGCCCGTGCCGATCACAGTCTCCACTTTCGAAAGGTCTTTCCCCTCCTGCACCCAGATCAACCCGGCCGGGGTATACAGCTCGGAGAGGCGCCCCACATGCCGGCTCACCGCATGGGTAACCGCCAGACGGCCTAAAGCCCTGTCGAACAACGCCTCCGCCTCATTTTCAGGCAGCGTCTCCGGATTGTCGTGCAGCAGCGCTGCCCTGCTTTCCACCTCTTCTTTAGGCCAACCTGTTTCCTGGGCCACCGCATCGGCCCCCACCGCTTCCAAGAGAGAGAGGACGCTCACCCGTACGCCCAAGTCTCCTTCCACAGTGCGCTTGGCGTAGGGCTCGGGCAGGCCGCGGACCACGACGCCAGCGCGGGTGGGCAGTCCTGCACCTAAGGAATGGACATCGGTAGTGGCTCCGCCCACATCCACGATGAGCAGGTCCCCCCAGCCTTTTCGTGTCGCGGTCCCTTCACTGAGCAGCTGCCCGGCGCGCAGGACCGCTGCAGGTGTAGGCATGAAAATCCCGTCAATGAGGCGGCTGGCTTTATCCAGGCCTTTGGCGTAGATAATCTTCTCCATGAAGACCTGTCGGATCACTTCCCGGGCAGGATCAACCTGCAGCTTGCCAATCTGGGGCATCACATTGGGGGCGATATAGGTACTGAACTCCTGGGGAAAACAGGCCGCTACTTCCTTGGCGGCCGACCGATTGCCAGCTATGACCACTGGCACAGGCTGGGGCAGGGTGGCCAGCACCCTAGCATTGTGCAGGATGTTCTCGCTGTTGCCCCCATCGGTCCCTCCCGCGAGCAGGATGATATCCGGCTCGAGCTCAATAATCTCTTCCCGGTCTGCTTCAGTAAGCTGAAAGGAATAGGTGTTCAGCACCCTGGCTCCCGCTCCCAAAGCGGCCAGCTTAGCCGCTTTGGCCGTGAGATCCTGGACCAAGCCGATAGCCACCATGCGCAGACCGCCGGCCGCACTGGAGCAGGCTAGTTTCCTGGCCTGCCGCAGCTCTTCAGAATCCAGCTGCAGGCCCAGCAGGGCACTTTTTAGGCCTTGACTCACATCCTCAATGGTGGTGGGAGCGCTGGATTGGGCAACAATGCTCCTTAGGCCCGTATCCACCGCCGTTACTTTGGTAAAAGTGCTGCCAATATCGACTAAAACCACCAGCTTGCGGTTCATGAAAAACCCCCCAACTACATGCCCAGGTCTTCCCGCAGAGTGGGAATGAAGTCCTCGGGCAGTGTACTTGGAGGATATACCCGGTCAAAGCCCAGCTGCTTAAATTTGGCTTCCACTTCTGACCAGTCTTGATTGCCCACTACCAAATAGCCGCCGATGTACATCAGAATATCGCCAATACCCGCCTCGATCAGCGCTTCCCTCAGGCCTCGCGCATCAATCTCCGCGTGCCCATACAGGGACGAAACCAAGATGGCGTCCGCGTTCGTTTCCAGGGCCGCTTCTACGAATTCCTTTTGCGAAACCAGTACTCCTAAGTTCACTACGTTGAATCCTGCCTCGGTCAGGGCGATTTCTAAAATTTTGTTACCTACAGCATGTACATCAGCGCCGATAACGCCCAAGACAAGCGTTTTTGCCTCCATTCGCCTCTCTCCCCGTTGACTTTACCTAAAGTTAAACCTTGCTATCACTTCCTTCTCTATGCGCATAAAAAAACCTCCCGCGAACTCGCTTGTTTCGCGGGATTTTGATCACTTAGGCCTAAGCCTGCCTCGTAGACCATCCACTCAGCAAAACTGGCGTAACCCTTTGTTGGATTATTCACAAAGACATGGGTAATCACACCCACCAACATGCCGTTCTGCACTATGGGGCTGCCGGACATGCCTTGGATAATCCCTCCCGTTTCCTGCAGCAGCCGCTCGTCCGTCACCTCCACCACCATGCCCTTTTCTCCGGGCTTGGTTTGGTTAACCACCTTGACTATCTCCACGGCGAAGCGCTCGATCTTGGTACCCTGCACCACGGTGTACATCTCTGCAGGCCCAGTGCGCACTTGGTGGGCAAAGGCTACGGGAATGGGCCGGCTAAAGACGCTGCGGGCCAGGTCTCCCACCAACTGGCCGTAAATCCCCAGATTGCTGTTGGAATCGATGATGCCAATAATATCCTGTTCACCGTGGAAGAACCCCACCTTCTCGCCGGGTGTACCCCTAGTACCGTAGCGGATGGAGTCAATGGAGGCCTCCACGATCGTTCCCCTGCTGATGCGCACCGGGCGGCCTAAGCTATCGGTGATGGTGTGTCCAAGCGCCCCGAAGCGCCCCGTCTCTGGATGAAAAAAGCTGAGCGTTCCCACGCCCGCGGCGGGATCCTCCAGCATGATGCCCAGCAGATACTGATAGGAACTCTGACCGAAAATACTGGTCTGCCAAGTCTTTGCCGGTTCCACTGCCAAGTTGAGAATGCGGTCATCACGTTTCACTTCCAGGTTCAGCACCCGCTTCTCTGGGGCCAGGGAGTTGATCAGCTGGCTGACCAGTTCAGGCCGGCGGGTGGGATGACCTTCGATGGAGAGCAATATGTCGCCGGGCTTAAGTCCCGCTTCCTTAGCGGGGCTGCGCTCCCGCCCCTCTAGATCCACCACCGTACCCAGCTCGCTGATTACTAGACCTTCGGAGGTAAGCAGGACCCCGATGGACTGGCCCCCGGGGAAGACTTCCACTAAAGGGACCACATCCACCACCAGCGTACTAATGGGCAGCCAGCCAAACAGGCTCACCCGATATACTCTACTGCCCAGGTTCTCCGTATCAAAAAAGCCGGTGACTTCTACTCCATCTTGATCCAAGATACGCAGGGGCGGCTTCAGGTCTACAGCGAGCTCCATTCCGGGAAAAACCCTCAGCTCCCGGGGTATGCCCACGGCTGAGACCCAATACGGAAGTGTGGTCAACACCACGGTGCAGGCTAGAGACAAAGTCAAGACAACTCTGAGCAGAATCTTCCTCACAAAGCCACCTACCCCCTACTAACAGCTCATGGGTGTAGGTTGCCCTGCCCGCGATGGTGATATTGAAGGAACTAGCTGCCAGGCACACCTTCTGTTCTGCGCAGCAGCTCTCTGGCATGCTCGCTGGTGACCTGCTCGTCTGCACTGCCGCCCAGCATGCGGGTGAGCTCCGCAACCCGCTCCTCGGGCTCCAAGAGAGACACCTGAACCACGGTGCGGTTTTCGCTCGCAAGCTTCTGCACAGAGTAATGGTGCGTACCGAAACTGGCAACCACCGGTAGATGCGTAACACACAGGACCTGCCGTACTTCGCCCAGGCTTCTCAGCTTTTCCCCAAGCTTGACCGCGGTTCGTCCCCCAAGGCCTGTATCAACTTCGTCAAAGACAACCGTGGGAATCTGCTCCGCTTGGGCCAGGATTGCTTTCAAAGCCAGCATCACGCGGCTCAGTTCTCCACCGGAAGCGATCTTGGCCAGGGGTTTCAGATCCTCTCCCACATTGGCTGTCATCAGGAACTCAACCTCTTCCCTCCCACCCAGGGCAGGCTGCTGTTCCTGGCGGGGCAGGAAGTGCACCTCAAAGCGCGTTCCATCCATGGCCAGATCGCTGAGCTCCGCCTTGATCCGCTGCTCCAGCTCCTTAGCCAGCTTCCGGCGGCTTTGGGACAGCTTGTCCGCCCAGTTCAGCCACTCCTGCTCTAACCGCTGGCACTCTGCCTGCAGTCCCTCGGCCCGCACTTCCGCATTCTGCAGGGCTTCCAGCTCTTCCCGGGCACGCTGCCCATAACTGAGGATATCCTCCACCGTGTTTCCATACTTCCGCTTCAGGCGGTCCAACAGCTCCAAGCGCTCTTCCACTTCGTTGAGCCTACCGGAGTCTGCCGGAAGGTCGTCCAAGTAGTCGCGCAGCTCCCGATAGAGTTCCTGAAAGTTGATCAGCAGCTCCAGATAGCGCTGGGTCAAAGGCTCCAGGGGCGGATCCAAGCTCGCGGCTCGCTCTAGCTCGCTGCCGATGGAAGAAAGCGTATCCAGCAGAGGCTCGCCTTCGGCCGCGCTTTCCCCCAGCAGACCCACGGCATAGTGCACCGCTTTCCGAATGCGGTCCAGGTTGGCCAGGCGCGAACGCTCCTTCTCCAACTGTTCATCTTCTCCTGGCTGGAGCTCTGCGGCCTCAATTTCCTCAATTTGATAGGCCAGCAGATCCATACGCCTAATCCGCTCCCGCTCATCACTCTGCAGGCGCCTCTGTTCAGCGCGCAGCTCCTGCCAGGCGCTGGCCAGCCGGTCGGCCTGTTCTAAAACGTACCCGTGGTCTCTGCCGCCATAGTTGTCCAAGAGCTGCACATGGTTTTCCGGCCGCAGGAGGCTCTGGCTGTCGTGTTGGCCGACAATATCCACCAGCTGTTCCCCCAGGGAGCTGAGCTGGTTTACTGTGGCCAGCCTGCCGTTGATCCAGCACTTGCTGCGCCCGTTGATGTTGATCTCCCTGGAGATGATCAGCTCATCCCCATCACGCAGGCCCCACTCTTCCAAGAGCTGCAGGGCTCCCGACGTGGGCGTGAAGGCTCCAGAGATCCAAGCACGCTCGGCGCCGGTGCGGATCACCTCGCTGGATGCCCTGGCACCGGTAAGCAGACTGAGAGCATCGATGATGATGGATTTGCCTGCTCCCGTCTCCCCTGTAAGCACGCTGAAGCCAGAATAGAATGATAATTCCAAGTCCTCGATCAAGGCGAAGTCGCGAATCTGCAGCTCTTTGAGCATGCACTCACCTCTCCATCAGTTCCTGGATGCGCGTGTAGACCACACCGGCTGGGCCCTGAGGCTTGCTGGGCTTATCTGCAGGATCCTGGGTCAAGATCAGGATGCTGTCATCACCGGCGATGCTGCCAATCATCTCTGGCCACTCCAGCTCGTCGATGATGGCCGCAACTGCATGGGCACCGCCGGGATAGGTCTTGATCATAATAAACGGTCCGCTGAACTGCACACTGCGCACATAGTCTTTGAAAATGCGCTTGGCCCGCCGCACCAGATCCCCCATGGTCACCGTTGAGGGCAGGGAATACTTGTACCCGCCCTGACCGTTAGGGACTTTAACCAAGCGCAGCTCTTTTATGTCCCGGGATATGGTAGCCTGGGTGACCCGGAACCCATGAGCATGCAGCAGCTCCATCAGCGCTTCTTGGGTTTCCACGTTGTGCTCCCGCACCAGTTCCAGCAGTTTACTCTGTCGCCTGTGTTTCACGGATCCCACCTCCCATCTGAGGCATCCTCAACCGAGAATGCAGTACTTGGAAAAACCCCCTGTCACCTAGGCGGGCAAAGAGAGCCCACTGCTCGGCGCGCTGGATGGTGACAATATCGTCAGCCATGAGGGGAAAACCGTCATAACCATCTATCGTCAGCATCACTGACCCACTAACACGGTTCAGGCGGATCTGCACTTGCACTTCGGGCCTGATCACCACAGACCGCCCCGCCAAAGAGTGAGGGCAGATGGGAGTGATACAGATTGATTCCAGTAAGGGTTCCACGATGGGCCCTCCAGCCGCCAGTGAATAGGCGGTGGAGCCTGTGGGCGTAGCCACGATGACCCCATCTCCCACGTAATCGGTTACATGCTGCCCAGCGGCGAATATGCTGAACTCCAAGATGCGGGCAAAAGTGCCTCTGGTGACCACGAAGTCGTTCAAGGCCACATGCCTGGCTATGGACTTGCCACCCCTTTCTACACTAGCGGCCAACAGCATCCTTTTTTCCACGCTAAAGTCGCCCGCCAGCAGCCGATCCAGGGCAGGCATGAGCCCGTCGGTTTCCACCTCTGTTAAGAAACCAAGGTGGCCCACGTTCACGCCAAACACCGGCACCTGAGAATGGCTGGCCAGCCTGGCGGTGTTGAGCAGAGTGCCATCACCGCCCAGGACGATAACCAAATCGAAGGGAGCGAGATTATCCTTGTCCGGTGACAAAACTAAGAGGTGCTCCACACCCCGCCTGTCCAGGACCTCGGCCAGTTCCCGGCTCAGGTCCATTGCTACCGGTTTCCCCGTATGGGGTACGATCCCTATTCTCATCAGCCTTCATCCTTTCCCAGATGCGCAGCCCACGCCGCCAGGATAACCTCCGTAACCAGACGAGAAGCATCCTCCACCTCTGCTCCCAAGCGAAAGTGGGCCAGGAACTCCAAGTTGCCCTCTGAACCGCTGATGGGAGAGACATCGAAACCCACAAGCCCCATATCCTCACCCTGCAGTTCGTTCACAAGGCGAGGCAGAAAAGTCAGATGCACCTGGGGGTCGCGGATCACACCGCGCTTACTCAGGCCCACTCCGCCCGTTTCGAATTGGGGCTTGATCAGGGCAATGACGTCGCCGCCCGGTTTGAGCAGGGTCCGCACAGAGGGAAGCACTTTGGTGAGTGAGATGAATGAAACATCTATGGAGGCCAGATCGGGCCGCACCGGCAGCTGCTCTGCAGTCAGCGCACGGATATCCTTCTTTTCCCATACCTGGACCCGGGGATCGCTGCGCAGCTCGGGCACAAGTTGATCCTGGCCCACATCCACC
The DNA here is from genome assembly GCA_012521335.1 of Bacillota bacterium. GTDB lineage: Bacteria > Bacillota > Limnochordia > Darwinibacteriales > Darwinibacteriaceae > DTU010. The sequence goes on from JAAYMM010000007.1 coordinate 26,670, forward strand.
GCGTAGACCAAGCGTGCTCCGGCCCGCAGCAGGCAGCTGGTAAAGCCGCCGGTGGAAGCTCCCACGTCCAACGCCACCTTGCCGGCCACCTCAACCGCAAACACCTTCAAAGCCTTCTCCAGTTTCAACCCTGCCCTGCTGGGATAGGGCAGGGTCTCCCCTACGATCTGCAGGGAGGCATTCCGGGATACCTTGGCACTGGGTTTGCCTGCCTGAGCACCATCAACGAGGACCTGCCCTCCGAGGATCAATTCCTTGGCTCGCTGGCGCGAGGGAGCCAGCTGCCTCTCCACCAGCAGTTGATCCAACCTCAACATTAGGCATCCCCGCTCACTATAACCTGGAGGGTGCGGCCAGAGGCGATCTCGCGTAACACCTGGGCCACCTGGGGCGCGGTTAAGCCGTACTCCTCGTGGATGCGCTCAATGGAGCCGTGGGGTATGAACTCATCCGGATAGCCCAGGCGCTCCACCCTGAGCAGGGACTCCCCTGCACCAGTTTCCTGAAGTATTTCGAGGATGCTGCTGCCAAACCCTCCAGCCAGCACATGATCTTCCAGAGTGACCACGTACTTCTTCCCCCGCAGAACACCCCTGATGAAATCCCCATCCACAGGCTTGAGGGTACGCATGTTCACCACAGCAAAACTCAGCTCAGGCTCGACGCTGTTGGCTGCGTCCAGAGCCACATCCACCATGGGGCCGAAAGTGAACACTACCCCATCGCGTCCTGGCTTCACTTCCACAGGCGCGACCGCCCCGGAAGGAGCGAGGGGTGCACCGGCGGCGGTGTTCGCTGTACAAGCCCGCGGATAGCGGATGGCCACTGGCCCAGACTGCTGCAGCGCCCAGGCCAGCATGGCTGAGAGCTCGCCGCCGTTCCTGGGAGCGAGCACCGTTAGGCCGGGAACCGCCCGCAGAAAGCTGATATCGAAGACCCCTTGATGGGTGGCGCCATCATCGCCCACTACGCCTGCTCGGTCCACCGCAATGACCACGGGCAGCCTCTGCAGGGCCACATCGTGGATCACCTGGTCATAGCCCCTCTGCAGGAAAGTGGAATACACAGCCACCACAGGGCGCAGGCCCTGCTTGGCCATGCCTGCAGCCAGCGTTACAGCATGCTGCTCAGCAATCCCCACATCAAAGAAGCGGTCTGGAAAGGCTTCCGCGAAGGGGCCCAAGCCCGTGCCGTCCCGCATGGCGGCCGTAATGCCTACAATGCGTGTGTCTTGCTTGGCCAGCTCAACCAGGGTTTCGCCGAACACCTGACTGAAGGAATGGCCGTTATCCTTGACCTTCCCGTTGTTGGGGCTGACACCGTGATAGCGGTGCGGGCTCTCTTCAGCTAGGGAATGTCCCCGGCCTTTTTGAGTATGTACGTGAATCAGCACGGGTCCCCTCCGCTGCAGACCGGCCCTGATGGCCCGCTGCAGCTC
>JAAYMM010000056.1 GCA_012521335.1 Bacillota bacterium
GATTCCCGTGACCGTCATCGAAGCTGGCCCATGCACCGTAGTGCAGAAGAAGACTCTGGAGAAGGACAATTATCTGGCAGTGCAGCTCGGTTTTGGCGAGATTCGGGAGAGGCTGGTAAATAAACCGGAAAAGGGACATTTTGCCAAGGCGAAGGTGAAGCCCACCCGGTATCTGCGGGAAATCCGCATTAGTCCAGATGATGAGTTTGCCCAGTTGAACGTGGGCGACTCCGTGGATGTGAGCATCTTCAGCGAAGGTGACAAAGTGGATGTCACCGCCACCAGCAAGGGTAAGGGTTTTCAAGGTTCCATCAAGCGCCACAACCAAAGCCGGGGGCGCATGAGCCACGGTTCCAAGTACCACCGCCGTGTGGGTTCCCTTGGTTCCATTGCGCCGGCTAGGGTGTTCAAAGGGCGCCCGCTTCCCGGCCGCATGGGTGGGGAACGCGTCACCATTCAGAATCTGGAAGTTGTCAAGGTGGATACTGACCGCAACCTGCTTTTGGTGAAGGGTTCGGTCCCAGGTGTCAAAGGAAGCCTTGTCATCATACGCAACTCGGTTAAGGCGTAGAGTTTGAGGAAGAGAGGAGGCTGCAATCATGCCGAAAGTGGCCGTTTACAATATGGAAGGCAAACAGGTTGGCGAGCTTGAGCTCAACGACGCTGTTTTCGGGGTCAAGGTAAACCAAGACCTGATGCATAAGGCTGTACTCAGCCATTTAGCTAACCGCCGGCAGGGCACGGCGAAGGTAAAGCACCGCGGAGAAGTCAGTGGTGGCGGACGCAAGCCTTGGAGGCAGAAAGGAACAGGCCGTGCGCGCCAGGGCAGCATTCGCTCGCCTCAGTGGGTAGGAGGCGGCGTGGTCTTCGGACCTACACCAAGGGATTACTCATTCCGTCTACCTAAAAAAGCACGCCGGGCCGCGTTGAAGTCTGCCCTTAGTGCCAAAGCAGCTGCTGGCAATATTCTGGTGCTGGATCAACTGACCGTCAAGGAGCCGAAGACAAAGGTAATGGCTGGCGTATTCAAAGCCCTTGACGTAAACAAGCCCCTCTTGGTTACTGCAGAGTGGGATCGCAATGTGGAGCTTTCTGTCCGCAATATCCCCGGCGCAGTGCTGGCCAAGTCCATTGGGCTGAACGTGTACGACGTCCTGAACAGTGACAAACTGGTCATGACCAAAGATGCGGTTGCGAAGTTAGAGGAGGTGCTTGCATAATGGATGCCCGCGATATCATCAAACGGCCGATTATCACCGAGAAGAGCACCGACTTGATGGCTGAAAACAAGTACACCTTTGAGGTGGATATGCGAGCCACCAAACCGCAGATCAAAGCCGCTGTAGAGGAGATCTTCGGAGTTAAGGTCGAGAAGGTCAACACCACTCGTGTCCGGGGTAAACTGCGCAGGATGGGGCGACACGAAGGCTACACATCCGACTGGAAAAAAGCAGTTGTCACCCTGAAGCCGGGCTACAGCATTGAGGTACTTGGTGGATTTTAAGGAGGGACGGATAAGTGGCTATTAAGAAATTTAAGCCGACCACTCCGGGACGTCGCACCATGACCGGTTACACCTTTGAGGAGATCACCAAAAAGGAGCCGGAGAGATCCCTAGTAGTTTCTCTGAAATCTACAGGTGGACGTAATGCTGGAGGACGCATCACTTCCCGGCACAGGGGTGGCGGACACAAACGGAAGTATCGCATCATTGACTTTAAGCGCGATAAAGATGGAATCCCAGCGAAAGTAGCTGCCATTGAGTACGATCCCAATCGTTCCGCGAGAATTGCCTTACTGCACTACCTAGATGGCGAAAAGCGCTACATTCTAGCCCCTGTGGGCCTGAACGTAGGCGATATGGTAGAGTCGGGGCCTAACGCTGACATCAAGCCTGGCAACGCTCTGCCCCTGGAGAACATTCCCGTGGGCGCTGTGATCCACAACATCGAACTGCAGCCTGGCAAGGGCGGGCAGATGGTCCGTTCCGCAGGCAGCGCCGCCCAGCTCATGGCTAAAGAAGGGAAATATGCCACGGTTCGGCTCCCTTCCGGTGAGTTTAGGATGGTACTGCAGAGCTGCCGGGCTACCATTGGCCAGGTTGGCAATGTGGAACACGAGAACATGGTCATCGGTAAAGCCGGACGGTCCAGGTATATGGGCAAGAGGCCGCATGTACGCGGTGTCGCCATGAACCCTGTAGACCATCCCCACGGCGGTGGCGAAGGCCGGGCGCCTGTTGGTATGCCCTCACCGGTTACACCTTGGGGTAAGCCAACTCTGGGAACACGCACTCGCAAGAAGAAGCCAAGCGATCGCTTGATCGTAAGACGTCGGAAACGGTAATTGAGGTTCTCTGCTAGGAGGTGTAGTAATGGGTAGGTCGCTGAAGAAGGGCCCTTTCGCCGATGCGCATCTGCTGAAGAAGATCAGGGAGATGAACGAAAAGGGCGAGAAGAGAGTGATCAAGACCTGGTCGAGACGCTCCACGATTTTTCCGGAGATGGTGGGTCACACCATCGCGGTTCATGACGGCCGCCGGCACGTCCCGATCTATATCACAGAAGAAATGGTCGGTCATAAATTGGGTGAATTTGCCCC
>JAAYMM010000057.1 GCA_012521335.1 Bacillota bacterium
AGCCGAAGCTCTGTGCGTAGGTCACATAGCCGATCGCGGCCAGCACCGTGGACATAATGATACCCAGGGTCCGGTATTTAGTCAAGCTCAGCCCGCTGGCGGCCGCGAAGCGGGGATTGCGCCCCACAACCTCCATGGCGACACCGGCCTTCGTCTTGAAAAACAGCCACACCAGAACCACCATCAAGGTGTAGAACAAAAGCAGCCCCGTGGGCACAGCCAGTCCAAAGAGCTCAAAGGACAGGAAGTTGTTGAGCACTCCGGCAAAGGTGTCGGCCAAGGTCAAGGTGACCCTCAGGCCCTGCCCGCCCACGGGCCAGATTAGGGCCGGATTTCTAAAGGGGGCCATGAGCCAGAAAATGCACATGCCGGCCACCACCGAAAAGCCAACATAGGTTCCCACCATCATCTCCTGCCCCTGGACCCTGTTGATGAGCAGGGAATAAAGGTAGCCTGCCCCGATAGCCAGGGGAACGGCCAGCAGTATGGCCACCAGGAACCCCGTGAAGCCAAGCAGGGAAAACTCCATGGCCACCAGCACCCCAACGATGCCGCAGATTACGCCCACGGGCAGGCCGAAGTTCAGGCCTACTCCAGCTTGGATGGAGGGCACCATGGCCAAAACGTAAATGCCGTTTTGCCCGATGCGCACCAGAGCATCACTGAGCAGGCCCGCCACGCTGAGCTCTGTGCCTGCAGCGATGATGATCAGCAGGAGCAGGAAACCCGCAATGATCAGCCGCGGTAATCCAAAACCATGGTAGATTCTCAGCAGCTGCTCTTTCATGGAGTCTCCACCTCCTCAACAGATTTGCCAGCCATCAGCAGGCCGTAAGCCACATCCGGAGCATCGGGGGGTAGAATGCCCGCCAGGCGGCCCTCATAGATAATAGCAATACGATCCGCGATGCTGCGCAGCTCAGCCAACTCGCTGGACGTGAACACCACCGTAACCCCCATCTCATTGAGCTCCACGATCAGCTCCAGCACCCTGCTCTTGGCGCCCACGTCAATACCCCGGGTGGGTTCGGAGACAAACAGGACCTTCGGTTCTTGGGTGAAGGCCCTAGCCAAGCACACTTTCTGCTGGTTGCCGCCGCTGAGCCTGCGCACGATTTGGTCCGGACCCGTACAGCGGATATCAAACTTGTTGATATACTCCCGGGCATGGGCCTGGATTTTCTTCTCATCTTTCAGTTTGAGGATCCCGGGCTTTAAGAACTTGTCCTGGCTCTGCATGCTGGTGAGCACGATGTTGTTGGCAATGGTGTCCTCCAAAACCAGCCCCACGCCGCGCCTATCCTCTGAGACGAAGGCCAGGCCCATCTTCAGGGCAGCCTGGGTGTCGTTCAGCGGCACCTCCTGGCCTGCATACAGCACCCTGCCCTGGCTGGGATAAAGACCCATGATGCCGTTGGCCAGCCCAACCTTGCCGTGCCCAGCCAAGCCGCCAATACCCAGGATCTCGCCGCGGTAGACGTCCAGATCAATGCCCCGCAGTCTTTCTCCCGGCATATCCACCACCAGGTTGCGGATCTGAAGCACGACTTCGTCTGTCTTGGCCCGGGCGCTGATCCGCTTGCGGGCCTCGGTGTCGACCTTCCGCCCCACCATCAGCTCGGCAATCCGGCTGATGGTGAATTCGCTGGTGGGCCCGGAAGTAACCAGTTCGCCATCCTTTAAGATAGTAATCCGATGGGCCACCGCCATAACCTCGTCCAGGCGGTGAGTAATAAAAAGAATGCTGATGCCGCTTTGCGCTAGGCGCTGAATCACCCCGAGGAACTGCTCCGCTTCGCTCTCGGTGAGCACGGCGGTGGGTTCATCAAGGACCAGCAGCTGTAGGTTCTCTTTGTCGATCTCCCGCGCGATCTCTATAAACTGCATATACCCCACCGGCAGCCCAGCCACGGGCACCCATTCATCAATGGTCATGCCCAATTTATCCAGAGCTGTTCTGGTATCCTGGGCCATCTTTTTGCGGTCCAGGGTCTCCAGCTTCTTGCCGAACACAGCGCTGAACAAGTTGGGCTTGGTGAGCTCGCGGTTGAGTTTTACGTTTTCCGTAACGGAGAACCCGGGCAGCAGCATGAATTCCTGGTGGACCATGCCGATCCCGGCCTCAATGGCTGCCCTGGGCGAATCAAAGTCTACGGGCGAACCGTTGATGATGACGCTGCCTTCAAATCCCCCGGTGTTGGTGATCACGGGCATGCCGAAGAGGATGTTCATCAACGTGGACTTCCCAGCCCCGTTCTCCCCCACCAGGCAGTGAATCTGGCCGCGTTCCACAGTGAGATCCACGTTCTTTAACACTTGAGTGCCGTAGAAGGACTTGGAGATCTGCTTCATCTCCAGCACAGGAACACTCATCACAACACCTCCACTGTTTCGCCAACAAAAGTGCGGAGTTCCGCCCTCGGAGAGGGCGAGAGCTCCGCCTTTGTGTCAGTTGCTTGGCCGCCTCCTAGAAGATGATGGAATCGGCAATTACCAGGTAGTAGTTGGAATCATCCAGGTAGCGGTTCATGGACAGCTTAATGCCGGTGGTCTCGTACACGGTCTGCTCGACCAGAGCCATGTCAGACAGGTCAAGGCCTTCCTGAACGGCTTTGATGGCCAGCTCTACACCGGCTTGCACAAAGACCATGTTGATGGGGGCAACCCAGGTTGCCATGCGGCCGGAACGTCCCAGTTCAGCCACTTTGGCCTTGATCTGCTCGAGAATGTACGGCACATCGCCCTTGTGCGCCTCGTCGATCTCAATGCCCAAAGCTCCCGGATAGCCGTGGAACGGGCTGGGGCAGCACTGCTCGGGGAAGATGATGCCTGCATCCAGCGAAGCACGGATGGCCGGCTCCATCATGGCGCAGTTGGTTCCAAAGAACGCAATGTCAGTGCCGTGGATGGCTGCCTGGCGAGGAATGTCCTCAAGGATGAACTGCTGAGTGCCAGGGATACCGGCATCGCCCATGGGGTCGGGAGCAGTTACGTCGATGACTTCCAGACCGAGTTTCTCAGCTTCGGCTTTCATGTTCTGGTAGCGCACAGCGAGCAGCTCCATGGACATGTGGCGCGGGAAGGAGTAGTGCAGGATCTTCGTGGCGCCCATTTCCTTGGCCAGCTGAGCAATGGCGGCGCCACGGCGGAGCTGGTCAGTTTCAAAGGCTGCATCTGCTATGCTGCCGATGACCACCGGATCCTCGTGGGGAACACCCGCGATGAGCACGATATCAGGACGCATCTCCTTGACAGTTTGGAACGCAGCAGTGGTACCAGGTACAGCCTGGCAGACCACAATGGCCTTAATCTGCGGATCCATAGCGAACTGAACGATCTGCCCGATTACGGTCTCCTGCTCCTGCATGAAGTTGTCAGGATAGGTCACGTGGATGATGGAATCCGGATACTGACTGACCATCCTCACCGCAGCCTGGTACTCTTCTTCGCCCTGGGATACGGTACCTGTAATCAGGCCGATCTTAAAGGGCAGAGAAGCTGCCTGGACTGCACCGATAAGACTGAATACCAAGACCAACGCAAGCAGTAGTGTTAGCTTCTTCACTCTTCCTCTCCTCCTGTAGGTGATAAAAACTGGCTTAATTATTCTACGAATTACGCAAGTTCTCCTCCTGAAAGGGGGGAAAAATGTTCATTAAGTTGAGCTGTAATAAGAGTCCCGCTCAGAGCCCGCATACGAAAACCGCCGTCGGCAGACGGCGGTTTTGGCAAGAATTACCTGAACAAACATCCTGGTCAGACCACCAGGTCCATCTGGGATGCGTACAGCTTGGCATACAATCCATTTTTCACCAGAAGTTCCTCGTGGGTCCCCCGCTCCCGGATGCGCCCCTCCGTGAGCACCACGATCTCATCGGCGTGGCGAATGGTGCTCAACCTGTGGGCGATGATCAGCGTGGTGCGATTCTTGGCCAGTTCCATAAGGGCCTCCTGGATCTCCAGCTCTGTGGCGGCATCCAAAGACGAGGTGGCTTCGTCCAGGATCAGGATGGGCGGGTTCTTCAAAAAGACGCGCGCGATGGAGATCCTCTGCTTCTGCCCGCCGGAAAGCTTCACGCCCCGTTCGCCCACGTAGGTGTCATAGCCGTCTTTCAGGCTCATGATGAAATCGTGGATCTGGGCCTTTCTAGCCGCCTCGATCATCTCTTCCTCCGAAGCGGACGGGTTGCCGTAGAGGATGTTCTCCCTGATGGTTCCCGTAAACAGGAACACATCCTGCTGCACAAAGCCGATCTGCTGGCGCAGGGAGCTGAGCGTCACTTCACGCACGTCGTAACCGTCAACGAGCACCGCTCCCTCCACCACATCATAGAAGCGGGGAATCAGGTGGCAGAGCGTGGTTTTGCCGCCCCCCGACGGCCCCACAAAGGCCACTGTGCTGCCTGCCGGGATGGTCAGGTTGACATCATGCAGCACTTCGCTGTCTTCAGCGTAGTGGAAAGATACACCGCGCAGCTCGATCTCGCCTTTCACCGGCGGCAGATCCCGGGCGTCCGGGCGGTCGGTCACGGAAGGCTGCACCTCCATGAGTTCCACGAACCGCCGAAACCCGGCCATGCCCATCTGGTACTGCTGTGTAAAGGAGATCAGGCGACGGATGGGCTGGAGAAAATAGCCGATGAAGAGCAGGTACGCGGTGAGGTCGGCTAGATCAATGTAGCCCCGGAACATGAACAGGGCACCGCAGGTGAGCACAGCCACATTCAAGATATCGGTCAGAAACCCAAGCCCAGAAGAATACACGGCCATGGCCCGGAAAGCTTTGTAGCGCGACGTCTTGAAGGCCGAGTTGGCAGCATCAAAGCGCTTCATCTCGTAGGCTTCGTTCACGAAGCTCTGGGCCACCCTGATACCCGAGAGGCTGTTTTCCAGATCAGCGTTCACATCGGCGATGCGCCGGCGCTCCTCATGGAAGGCCTTATTCATGTTGGTGCGCGTCCTGTAGGCATAGGCCCCGATGAGGGGTATGAACAGAAACGTGATTAGGGTTAGGGGCACGTTGATCGTGAGCAGGTAGGCAAAGGAGCCGATCAGCATCAAGCTGGCGATGAAGATGTCTTCGGGCCCGTGGTGGGCCAGCTCCGTAATGTCCCTGAGGTCGTTCACGATCCTGCTCATCAGGTGCCCTACCTTGGTATCGTCAAAAAAGCGGAAATCCAAGGTCTGCAGGTGGGTAAACAGGTCTTTGCGCATGCGGTACTCGATGTTTACTCCCACCACATGGCCGTAGTAGTCCACGAAGTACACGCACATCAAGCGCAGCACATAGAGGACCACCATTACTCCGGCCCAGACCAGCACAGCCTGCAGGTTGCGGTTAGGAATAAAATCCTTCATGAAGGTTCTGGTGAGAACGGGGAACAGAAGATCCAGGACTGCGATGACGCTGGCCGCGAGCAGATCCGCAAAGAAGAGGCGGCGCTCCGGCTTGTAGTATGAGATAAACCTCTTCAGATCCTTCAATTCCTACCAAACCTCGCAATCTATCCTTTGATATACGGCTCACCAGCAGCTTTCGGTCCGACAGCCCTGCCGATAAAGCCCGCCAGGGCCACCATAGTCAGCACGTAAGGCAGCATGTTCATGAACTGGGTGGGGATGCCGATATCCTGGAGGCGCATCTGCAGGGCATCGCCGTAGCCGAAGAAGAGGCAGGCTCCCAGCGCTCCCAGGGGCGTCCACTTGCCGAAGATCACCGCCGCCAGGGCAATGAAGCCGCGGCCTGCAGTCATCCCTTCGCTGAAGCGGCTGAGATGGGCAATGGAAAGGTAAGTGCCGCCCAATCCGGCTAGGGCTCCGCTGAGCACCACGGCGATGTAGCGCATGCGGAAAACATTGACTCCCACCGTGTCCGCCGCTTGGGGATGCTCGCCCACGGCCCGCAGGCGCAGCCCCCAGGTGGTTCTGTAGATCACCACATGCACAACGGCAACAGCCACCAGCGCCAGGTACACCAAGGGATTCTGCCTGCCCAGGATGCGGTCAATCCAGGGGATCTTGGACAGTATGGGCAGGGTGATATCTGGAATGACAGTCACCGCCGGCGAAGTTCCAGCCACTTGGAAGAAGTGGCGCAGGAGAAAGACGGTTAAGCCCCCGGCAAAGATGTTGATAGCCGTGCCGGTCACCACCTGATTAGCCCTGTAGCGCACGCAGAAAACCGCGTGGATCAGACCAATCAAGCCCCCGGCAGCCATAGCTCCCAGTACACCCACCCAGGGCATCCCCGTAAGGTAGGTGACCAGCATGGCCGTGAACGAACCGATGAGCATCATGCCCTCCAGGGCAATATTCACAACCCCGCTGCGCTCGGAGAGAATACCCCCTAGGGCCGCAAAGATCAAGGGAGTCGCCATGCGGAACGCGGCGGCAAAGACGGTGGTGTTGAACAACATGGCCAGAATATCGCCCATTACGCATCCTCCTTAAGACGCAGCATGCGCCGGATTAGAAACTCCGCGGCCACAAAGAAAATGATCAGGGCTTGGATGATGGTGATCAGCTCCCTGGGCACTGCCGTGGAGCGATCCATGGCCGCTGAACCGGCCTGCAGAGCGCCAAAGAGCACCGCGGCCAGCAGCACCCCCACGGGATGGTTCTTGCCCAAGAGGGCCACGGCGATGCCCATAAAACCGAGATCTGAGGAGAAGCGCACGATAAAGCGGTTGTGCAGCCCGAGAATCTGCTCCGCACCCGCCAATCCGGCCAGAGCCCCGCTGATCGCCATGGCGATCACCGTGTTGCGGGCCACATTAATGCCTCCGTACTCCGCGGCATCTGGGTTGAGGCCCACTGCCCGCAGTTCATAGCCGCGCTTCGTTTTCCACAGGATGATGTACACAGCGGCTGCCGCAATTCCAGCTACATACACGGCTGTGGTCAAGCGGGTGGGCAGGTAGATCCTGGTGAAAGCTGCCGAAGAACTGATGCGCACCGTCTCCGGAACCCACGATCCTCCGTGAAAGGGCCCGGTAACCAGCCAGTCCGTGAGGAAGAGGGCAATGAAGTTGAGCATAATGGTGTTGATCACTTCATGCACGCCCAGCTTAGCCTTTAGATAGCCGGCAATGGAAGCCCACAGGGCGCCGCCCACCATGGCAGCGAAAATTGCCAGGGGCAGGTGGATGATGCGGGGCAGGTTGAAGCTGATGCCCACCCACACTGCGCAGAAGGCACCGATATAGAGCTGCCCTTCAGCACCGATATTGAACAGACCCGCGCGAAATGCAAAGGCCACTGCGAGGCCCGTAAACATCAACGGAGTCGCTCTCTGCAGGGTTGTGGCGATGTTGCGCATACTGCCCAGCGATTCCGTAAAGAGAATTCCGTAAGCCTTGAGCGGGTTTTCGCCCACGTAAAGGATAAAGACGGATCCGACCAGCAAAGCGAGAACCACTGCCACTAGGGGCAGCAGCAGTTCCTGCCAGGGAAGGGCTTTAACTTTGTCCCGCACTGCCGCTCACCTCACCCGCTTGGTAGTCTTCCAAGCGCCCGCCCAGCATCAAGAAGCCCAGCTTGTGTTCTGTAGCCTCCTCAATAGGCATGACGCTCACAATTTCACCGTTGTACATCACCGCGACGCGATCGCTCAAAGAGAGCACCTCGTCAAGTTCGGCGGAAACTAAAAGCACAGCTGCCCCCCGGTCCCGCTGGGCGATCACCTGCTTGTGGATAAACTCTATCGCTCCAACATCCACGCCGCGGGTGGGCTGTGAACAGATGAGCAGATCGGGATTCTGAGCGAACTCCCTAGCCACCACTACCTTCTGCTGGTTGCCCCCGGAAAGGTTGCGCACCGCCTGATTGGCAACCGGCGGACGCACATCATACTCGGCGATGAGCTCTTCAGCGTACTCGCCGATTTTGCCCTGGTTGCGCAGGCCCGCGCTCGTCACGAAAGGCTTGCTGCCGTGAATGCCCAAGATCAAGTTATCAGCCACCGAATAGTCTAGGACCAAACCGCGCCGGTGCCTGTCCTCGGGCACAAACCCGAACCCGGCCCTCCTGATGCGCAGCGGCGACCAGCCTGTAATATCCTGGCCGGAAAGGTAGATTTTGCCTCCAGACACCCGGCGCAAACCGGCGATGGCTTCCACCAGCTCTGACTGGCCGTTCCCTTCTACTCCGGCGATGCCCAGTACCTCACCGCTCCTGACCGACAGGTTGACGTTGTTCACCTTGACCTGCCCGAACTGGTCCTTGACGGAAACACCCTCCAGCCGCAGCACTTCCGGCCCAGGCTGTGCCGACCCCTTCTCAACCTGCAGCAGCACCACGCGGCCTACCATCATCTCAGCTAGTTCCTGTTCGTTGGTATCGGAGGTGAGCTTGGTGCCGATTTTCCTGCCCCGCCTCAGAACGCTGACCCGATCGGACACCGCCAGCACTTCTTTGATCTTGTGGGTGATGAACACGATGCTGGTTCCCTTCGCCTTCAGGTTGCGCAGCACCTGGATCAAATCGTCCACTTCTTGGGGAGTAAGCACGGCCGTGGGTTCATCCAGGATCAGGATTTCCGCGCCGCGGTACAGCGCCTTGAGGATCTCCACCCGCTGCTGCAGGCCCACCGACAGATCGGCGATCTTAGCTTCAGGGTCGATCTGCAGGCCGTACTCCTCAGAGAGCCGCCGCACCTCTGCTATCATCTTTTTGTAATCTAAAAAAGGGCCCTTGCGGATTTCGGAACCCAGCACGATGTTCTCGGCTACCGTCAAAGGCTCTACAAGCATGAAGTGCTGAAAAACCATGCCGATCCTCAAGTCAATGGCCCGGCGCGGCTCGGTGATCTCCACGTGCTGCCCTCGGACGATGATCTCGCCTGCGTCCTTCTGGTACAGCCCATAGAGGATACTCATGAGCGTGGACTTACCCGAGCCGTTTTCCCCCACCAGAGCGTGGATCTCACCGTGTTCCAGATCGAAATACACATGGTCGTTGGCTAAGACCCGGGGGAACTGCTTGGTAATGCCCCGCATTTCCAATACTTTCGCCATGGGACAACCTCCCTGAGAAAAAAAGGAGGCGCCGCCCACCTAATTGGCGGCCAGCAGCCTCCCCTTCAGTTTTCTGGGACTATTGGAGAGGGTTGGTGACTACAATCTCTCCGGAGATAATCTTCTGTTTGGCTTCTTCAACACGGTCGAAGACCTCTTGAGGAATGATGTCCTTGGTGTATTTGAACTCGGAAGTTCCTACACCACCATCAGCCACGCCAAAGGTCCAGGTGCCGCCTTCCAGCGTGCCCTCAACCGCGGCTTTGATCACTTCGTAGACGGCCATGTCGACCCGCTTGATCATAGAGGTGAGCACTTTGCCCGGTGCCATGTAGTCCTGGTCAGAGTCTACGCCGATGGCATAGAAATCGTTGCTGGCCGCTGCATCGATGACGCCGCTGCCAGTTCCGCCGGCGGCATGGTAAATAATATCGGCGCCGCGCTCATACTGGCTGATGGCCAGCTCACGGCCTCTGCCGGGATCGTCGAAGGCACCTGCGTAGTTCACCAGAACCTGGGCATTGGGGTTCGCCCATTTGACGCCTTCTTCAAAACCGACCTGGAACTTCCGGATCAGGGGAACTTCCATGCCTCCCACAAAGCCCACGACGTTGCTCTTGGTCATCATGCCGGCCACAACGCCTACCAGGAAGGAACCTTCGTGCTCTTCAAACAGCAGCGAGGTGACGTTGGGGTTGTCCACGACGTCGTCCACAATGGCGAATTTGATGTTCGGATAGTCGGCAGATACCTCGGTGAGAGCGCTCTGGTGGATGAAACCAATGACGATGACCAGATCCAAGCCCATGTCAGCATAGGCCCGCTGATGCTCTTCCATCTCGGCAATGTCTGCAGGTTCCACATAGTAGACTTCAATGTCCAGCTCTTCCTTGGCCTGCATCAAGCCGCGGTAAGCCGCATCGTTGAAAGACTGGTCGCCCAAGCCGCCTTCGGCAAAGATCAAGCCGATTCTGGCTTTCTGAGCCGCGGCGGGAACAGCGATTAAGCCGACGAGAAGAACTACGACAACAAGTAAACTGAGTTTGTTCCGCACGGTAAAACCCCCCTGTGTGATTTCAGATTCAGCATATTTTCTTCTGCATCCCCAAGCTAAATCCTTCCTAAGAGCTGTGGAATCGTTTGGACAGCTTGGGCCTTCTAACCTTTGACCACAGCCACTGTTCTCAGCTTGAGGATGGGCTTAACGAGATCGCGCTGATCTTTCATAACATCTTCGATGTTTTTGTATGCTTTGTAGTACTCTTCGGCCGTATCTCCCCTGCGCCGCTTGCCCAAAACCATATCCTTCCGGGCAAAGTCGGCCAGTACTTCCTCCACGCTGAACTGGCGTACCGCCTCTTTGCGCCCCATCACTCTCCCCGCCCCGTGGCTGGCGGAATGGAAGGATTCAGGGTTGCCCAACCCTTCTACAATGAACGAATAGGAACCCATGGCGCCGGGGATGATCCCTGGCTCGCCGGCCTTGGCGCTGATGGCGCCTTTACGGTGCACCCACACCCTGCGACCGAAGTGAGTTTCCAGCGCCGCGTAGTTGTGGTGAGCATTAACTTCGTTCAGGAACCGCACATCCTGCACTCCCGCATAGCGCCTCAGCCCATCTGCCACGATCCCCTGCACCCGCTGCATGATCCGCTGCCTGTTCTGGCGGGCAAACTCCAAGGCGAAGGTCATCCAGCCGATGTAGCCTTTTCCTTCTTGGCTGTCAATGGGAAGGTAGGCTAGGTCGAAATGGCTGGGCACCTGAGAACCCATGCGCTTGTTGAGCTGCTTAGCCAGCTGGTTGAAGTAATTGGCCACCTTGTAGCCGAAGTTGCGGGAGCCTGTATGGACCATCAAGCCGAGCAATCCTTCCTCATCTTCCTGCAGCTCAATAAAGTGGTTCCCTCCCCCCAAGGTGCCCAGCTGCACGTAGGCCTCCGCCTTCTTGGGCAGTTTTTCCGCGCCGTAGCGGTACAGCTTCTCCACAGGATAGTCGTCCAGCCACTGAGACTTCTGGGGAACCTTGTGGTGATCGAACCCCTGGGGCACCTCGCGCATGATCTGGCCGACCAGATAGTGGGCCAGAGTCCCGCCTGGCGTACTCACTTCCCGCAAGAGCCGGGCAGGCACGTTGGTGTGGGCAAAAACCATCCCGCAGCCGATATCCACCCCCACCGCGTTGGGGATGATCACATCTTCCGTAGCCAATACTCCGCCGATGGGCATGCCGAAGCCGGCGTGAGTGTCGGGCATGAGGGCAATGTGCTTAAAGGCAAAGGGCAGGTTGGAGAGGTTCAGGGCCTGCCGCAGGCACTCCTCTTCCAGGAGGTCCCTGCCGGGCAGCCATACCTTGATGGGGACGCGCTGCTCAGTTTGGTTGTACAGGACAAACATGCTCAACCTCCTTCCCGCAGTGTCAGATCGGCTAGGGTCAGGCCGAGGCTGTCCGCCAGCTCCAGGCCTTCCCGCAGCCCCTGGGCCACACGCTGAGGATGGTGGGCATCAGAGTTAACTACTACTGGAACCTCATAGTCTGCCACCAGTTCCCAGAAGGGCAGCCAGGGATAGGCTGGGCGGGGTCCTCGGGCGGTCTCAACAGTGCGATTGACCAGGCCGTGGCCGTTGATCTCCAGGGGCAGGCCGAGTTCCTTGGCTGTACCAATAATATCTCTGGCGGCCGCCTCAGTGTTCTCATCCCACTCCAAATAGGTGAGGCCGAAAAGATCGGGGTGCGCAACGAAAGCGAAAAGGCCGCTGCGCATAGACTGAACTAGGTGCTGGGTATAGGCGGCCAAGTGCCTCGGGGTGTGCAGATCAACATGGCTGCTGAGCACATCCCCGTTGTAGGGAAAAAAGTGGCAGCCCAGCACCAGATAATCGAAGGCGTACTCTCCCAGCAGGACTTCTTGGTAAAAACTATGAAACTCTGGCATCCATTCGCATTCCATCCCCTTGAGGATAGTGATCTCTCGGTAGCCCTGCTGCGCCTCGGCGATGGCCTGCACATACCCGGGAAGTTCTGCCAGGCTCATGCGCGTGGATAAGAAGCGATTACCCGGAAGCGGCGTATGGTCAGCAAATCCCAGGACTGTTAAGCCTTGTGCAAGGGCAACCCGCACATAGTCATCTACCTCACCTAGCGCGTGTTTGCAGCGAAATGTATGCGTATGATGGTTCTTCAAAGTGGTTAACCCCCAAGCATATGACCGTTAAACAGAACAGGCGGGCTGACGCCGCACCCTCCACATCATACTTTACTATTATAGACTGTAGTTCGCAACCTCTGCGCTTGTGCGCTCGGTATGCTTGTTGTAAAATGAGTGGAAGATCCACTCCGTTACGGGAGGAACAGACATGGCTTTAGCTGAAGTTGCACTCAGAGTCTTAGTTTTCGTGGTCATAGCTTTGCTTTTTTCTCGCCTGTACTGGCGGCTTGCTGCGCGCCTGCTGCGCTGGCTGAAGGCAGAACTTCCCAAACCGCTGCTGGCAGTGATCTCCGGTGCGCTGGGCGTCGCCAGCTTGTTTGTGCTGCTTTGGTTCTATGTTTACTACGGCTTCGGTTACCAGCCCGACATCTACCGCGTGGGAAACCGCGCTTCCAACAAAGTGGCCATCACCTTCGATGACGGCCCAAGCATGGAGTTCACCCCAGCCATTTTGGATATTCTGGCTGAGTACAACGTCCCCGCCACTTTCTTTATGGTGGGAAGCCACGTGGAGAAATATCCTGAGATCGCCCGCCGCATAGTGGAGGAAGGGCACGCGGTTGGCAATCACACGCACAACCACCGCAACCTGCCCACCCTTTCCACCGTGGATCTGCAGAAAGAACTGATGGAAGCTACGGCGGTTATCACCGAAGTAACTGGAGAGTACCCCAGGTTTGTACGCCCGCCCCGGGGGATGTACGATGACCGCTTCCGTCGCATGGCCAAACTGATGGGCCAGGAAATCGTTCTATGGTCCATCTCCACCCGCGACTGGCGCTATGGTGTGACTGCGTCCTATATAGAACGCCTGGTGGAAAGCAAGGTCAGGGGCGGCGATATCATCCTCTTCCACGATAGCGGGGCACTGTTGAGAAACGAGGGCGGCGATCGCCGGGCCACAGTTATGGCTCTGCCCAAGGTTATCGAGATCATCCGCGCTAAGGGGCTGGAAATCGTGCCTTTGGCAGAACTGCTCCACGATGCCCCCGCGGAGGCCGTCCCCCAGATCGACCGGCCTGAATAAGGAGGGACACCATGCGTCTTGCCCCCGCCTCCCCACAGCACGCTAGGGCCATTGCTGACATCTATCGGCAGGCCTTTCCGGAAAGCGTAGAGCTCTTTTTCCCGCGCAAATCCGCGGAAAGGCTGCTGCGCCTTTTGGAGCTCAGCTTCAGCCTGCTTTTCAGCTGGGGGGTACAGGGCATTCTAGTCCAGGATGAGCGGGAGGAGATCGCCGGCTACTGCCTATACACCTCTTCTTCGCGGGCGGGAGACCGCGCTAACGTCCCCCGGGCCGCAGTGCTGCTGAGCCAGATAGCAGTGCGCATCGGACCTTTGGAACTTCTGAAGCTTTTGGCCAACCAGCTGCTCATGGCCGCCACGGTGCGGACAAGCAAAAAAGCACCCAGACCACAGGCCGCCATCGTATCTGTGGCCGTGCTCCCTGCTTGCCAGGGGCAGGGTCTGGGTACTCTGCTTTTAGACCATGTTCTCCAAGAGCTTGCGGGGCAGTCCGTGGGGCTCAACGTGCGGGCAGGGAACCTGCCCGGCAGGCGCCTGTACGCCTCCGCAGGCTTTCAGGAATGCGGCACCCGCCGCGACCTTTTGGGAGAGTGGCTGATCATGTACCGCCCTCCCGGCGCTGCATGCGCTCCAAGAGCCGGGCGCGCTTAAGCTGAATCCTGGCCTTAACCTCCTCCGTTTTCTCCAGGTCCAGTTCTGCCTCTACCAATCTCCCATCCTCCAGGCGCACCTGCAGCCACATGCCTTCCCGGCTGCCCGCGGGCAGCTTCTCCACAGGCACAGTAAGCTGCTTCTGCCCGTCCCCACTGAGCAGAACCGCCCAGACTCCATCCACAATGCGATCGATGACCATGGCTTGTCGTTCGCTAATAGCCATTCACTCCCTTAACACAGACCAATCCCTGGGCTTTGATCTCGGCCAATGTCTTTTCCCCAATCCCCTTGATCCGCTCTTTGAGCTCATCCACGCTGCGGAAGGGCCTCTTTTCGCGCTCCTCGATGATCTGGCCGGCCCGCTCCGGCCCAATATGGATGATCAGCTGCAGCTCCTCCCAGGAGGCTGTGTTCAAGTCAACACCTCCCAGGATATCCTCTTCGTTCAACTGCCCCTTCTTTTCCGTTTCCAGACTGTATGTCTGTCCGTCGGTGCGCACCACGATGGTGCCGTACCGGTCGGTGCCATATACAGGGATCTCCAAGATCTTAAGCCGGTTCAAGACCTCGGGGTGGGGGTGCCCAAAGTCGTTGCCCACACCCGCGGAATAAACGGCAGCATCGGGCTCCACCGCAACCAGGAACTCCAGGGCTGAAGAGGTGCGCGAAGCATGGTGGCCCAGCTGAAGAACGTGAGCCTGAAGGGGCAGTCCCTGAGCCACCAGTGCCTTTTCAGTGCGCTGCTCCGCATCGCCGGTAAACAGGAAGGCGATCTGGCCATAGACGGCCTTGAGCATAAGGCAGGTCTCGTGGACGTTCCTGCTCAGCTCTCCTTGGGGCGGGTTGAGCACCTGCAGCTCCAGCTCTCCGTAGCTGCGCTCAAAGCCTGCTCTGGGCTCAAAGTAATCGGCATCTGAGTCCAGAACAGCATCCAGTAGTTCTTCAAAGGCCTTGGTGTAGTGTTCGTAGCCAGACATCCACACTTCCCGCACGGGGAAGGTGCGCAGCACCTCAGCAGCCTGGCCGATGTGATCGGCGTGGGGATGGGTCACCACCAGAAGATCGATGGCTTCCACCTGCAGCTGCGTTAGGTAATCCAAAACCTCCCGGCCGCCTATGTTGCCGGCATCAATGAGAATGGCAAACCCGGGCCCCTGGAGCAGGGCTGCTTCGCCTTGGCCCACATCAATGTAGTGTACAACCAGCTCGCCCCGGGCCAGGGCACTTCCTGCCGCAGCGCTGATCAGCACCAGCAGGGCCAGCACCAGAGGCATCCATCTTCTGCGCATGACCTAACCTCCGCATTCGCCTGTTATGATTACATTCCTCAGTGCTCTCCCCTTTCCCTGCCCCGAGCGGGCCATCTTCCCAGCGCAGACAGGAAATAAGTGACTCATCGACTTCTTTCGAGCCATCTACAACTAAGCACAAAGCCCATGCCGGCATGAGCACCCGGCATGGGCCCGGAAAACTAAACTGTCCGCCCTGCTCTGCCCCCTCACTGCTGGACGAGCCTGGCGAGGAACTCCCGCACCAGCGGGGCAGCGACTTGGCCTCCCACTCCGCCCCCTTCCACCAACAGGGCGAAGGCGATCTTCTCACCCGAAGGCAGCTGGGTATGTCCTGCAAACCAGGCGTGGGTGCCTCCCCCCACCACCTCCGCTGTCCCCGTCTTGCCGTACACTGTAAGCCCTGGCACCTGGGCACCGGTGCCCGTTCCTTCCAGAACCACATCCCGCAGCATGGCGTTGAGCATCTCCACAGTCTCGGGCTGGAGGACCTGCTCGCCCTCATCGGGCTGCGCCTCACCCTGAACCAGATGGATCGGCGCCAGGGTGCCTCCGTTAGCCAGCACGGCGAAGATCTGCGCCAGATGCAGCGGAGTAAGCAGTACCTGATCCTGTCCGATGGCTGACCAAGCCAGGGCCACCCGGCTGCGCCCCGGTGTACCCACTTGTCCCGCAGACATGGGCAGGCCCAAGCGGTAGCTTTCCTGCAGTCTGAACCTCTTAAAGTACTCCTCCAGCTTAGGTGCGCCCAAGTCCAACCCTACCTGGGCGATGGTGGTGTTGATGGAGTTAACCAGGGCAGCATGGAGCGTATGCTCCCCGTACACCTGCCCCTGGTAGTTGCGGACGATGTTTCCCTGGACAGAAAGTTCGCCCGTATCTGTAAATGTGCTGGTGGGCTCGTACAAGCCTTCATTTAGAGCGGCAGCCACCGTAACCACTTTGAACACTGATCCCGGCGGGTACAAGCCCTGCAGGGCCCGGTTGAACATGGGCCTGTGGGGGTCGGAACTGAGCTGCTGCCAGCGGCTGGCACTGATCCCGCCGATGAACTCATTGGGATCATAGCCTGGAGTGGAGGCCAGGGCTAAAAGCGCCCCTGTCTCCGCGTTGAGAACCACGAAAGCCCCGGTGCGTTCGCCTAAGGCCGCGTAGGCCAGCTCCTGCAGCCTGCGGCTGATGGTAAGCTCCAGATCACGGCCCTCCTGCACCTGCTTCTCCCGCAGCAGCACCGGACTTGCGCCTTCCCGCTCCGCGTAGAGACGGTAGCCCGGGCGGCCCCGCAGCTCGTCATCCCGGCTGCTTTCCAGGCCGGCACGACCCACAATCTCGCCGCTGAGATACTCCCGCTCAGGATAAGCAGCGATCAGCTCTGGGGTGACTTCTCCCAGATAACCTGTAATATGGCCGGCAGCCGCAGCTTCGGGATAGGCCCGGGCCTCCACCCGGCGGAAGAACACTCCCGGGATGGGGCGCAGCACCGGATTCACCCTCTGATACTCTTCCTCCGTAACCGTAATCAGGGGTACAAACCAGTGACCTTGGACTCCTGGGGCTTCGTACTGCCTGCGCACATACTCAGGGTCCAGGCCCAGTTCGGACTGGAGCGCCCCCAAGAGCCATTCCGGCGCCGAGATGCGGTCGGGCTGCACGCCAATGGTCACGCGGCTCCCTTCTCCGGCCAAGATCTGGCCTGAGCTGTCGAGGATCCTCCCCCGGCTGGGCTCGATGCGCACCCGAGAATAGCTGGCCTGAAGCCCGTGTTCATGCAGAGGGAGGTTGTCCTGCCATTTGATCTTCCAGGCATCAAAAATGTGCTGCCGCTGCACGATCAAGCTGCTTGTCACTTCCAGCGGCGCGAAGTCGCGGCTCTCATAGACAAGGGTGAAGGTAAACAGCGCTTCGTCTGTGTCTTTGGAAAGGAGAGCGACATCCTCAAGTGTGATCCCGGCGAGGGCAAAGGCCTGGCCGAACTCCCTGTAGGCTGCCTGCAGCTCCTCTTCGGCCGGATGGGGATCAGCGGTGAAGAAACTCTCAAGGCCGGCGAAATCCTGGGCCGCGATGCGATCCAAAAAACCCCTGGCCGTGCCTGCGGGATCGCGCTGCCAGTACCACCAGGCTGCAGTACCTGCGGCCGCGAGCAGCAGGACCACAACCAGCACGAGCGTCTTTTTCATAGACTCTCCCCTCCACTAGTTTGGGCATTCAAAACGGCTCCCTAGACTCTTCGCAAATCGCGCATCATTCCTGGGCTAGTCTGCTATTCCCGCCAGAAATTCGGGCTGAGCACGGCGAGCAGCGGAAAGAGCTCCAGGCGTCCCAGCAGCATGAGGAAGGAAAGGAAGAGCTTGCTCGCGGCGCTCAAACCAGCAAATCCAGCCCTGGGGCCAACAGCTCCAAAACCAACGCCCACATTGCCCAGGGTGGCGGCAGTGGCGCTCATGGCGCTGATCAGATCCACCCCTTCCAGGGAGATCACCAGCGAGCCCAGGGCAAAGACCGCGATATACAGCAGAAGAAAACTGACCACACCATGCACCACGTCGGAGGACATAACTCTGCCATTGACAATGACAGGCCGCGCTGCTTGGGGATGCAGCACATGCGCGATCTCCCTTTTGACCACTTTGGCGGTAACCAAAAGCCGCACAACTTTTACCGAACCGGACGTAGAACCCGCGCTGCCCCCGATAAACATAAGGGCAAAAAGAATACCCTTGCTGAAGGACGGCCAGAGGTCAAAATCAGCGGAGGAGTAACCGGTGGTGGTCATGACGGAGCTGACCTGAAACCAGGCCTGCCTGACGGTTTCCCCGATGGTCCCATAAACTCGACCATAAAGATTGAGCGAAATGGCGAGCACCGCCGCTAACGTGATACCCAAGTAGAGCCGCAGTTCAGAGTTGCTCCAAACCTGTTTCCAGCGTCCTTTGAGCAGATCATAGTACAGGGCGAAGTTCACCCCGGCCAAAAGCATTGAAGCAGCCAGCACTACCATCAGCGGACGGTTTGAGCTCCACCCCATAATGCTGTCATTGAAAGGGGTAAACCCGCCGGTGCCTACCGCGCCGAAGGCGAGGATGAAGCTCTCCAACCACGGAACGCCGGTTGCCCGCACCGCCACAACCATCAGTGCAGTGAGGGCAGTGTAAATTGTATACAAAATCTTGCTCGTGGCAGCGATGCGCGGCGTGAACTTATCAGGGGTGGGTCCGGGGCTTTCCGCTTTAAACACTTGAAAGCCCACTACCCCTAGGGTGGGCAAAATTGCCAAGGTTAATACCAAAATGCCCATTCCCCCCAACCAGTGCAGCAGTGAGCGCCAAAACAAGACTCCTTTCGGGAGCGCTTCCACCTGGGTGAGCACCGTTGCCCCCGTTGTGGTCAGGCCGGAAACCGCCTCAAAAAAGGCATCAACAAAGGAAGGCACCGCTCCGGAAAGGACCATGGGCAGGGCCGCGAAAAAGGAGACGATCACCCAGCCCAAAGTAACGATGGCGATGGCTTCCCGGGCCTTCAGGCGCGGCGATTTTGCTGGTACATTTGACAGGAACAACCCCGTTAGGCCCAGAACTCCCATGGAAAGCAGAAAGCCAATCACTGCGCCCCTTTCCCCAAAGTATAGGCTGATGCCCACAGGGATGGTCAATACCGCTCCTTCAATCAGCAGAAGGTTGCCCAGAACCCTTGCGACCAAACCAAAGTTCATGCCCCAACCCCCTTCGTTTGGGATAGAACAGCTTGTTCAGTTCGGGCAGCTGCCTGTGCAGACAAAAAGCGATCACCCGGTCTTGGGCTTGGATGATGAAATCGCCTCTGGGGATGAACACCTGCCCCCGCCGAACAACGGAACCCAAGATCACCCCCGGCGGGATGCGAGCTTCAGCCAGCTTGACGCCGATGATGGGTGCATCGGGAAGCACCACTAGTTCCATAACCTCGGCTTGTCCGCCGAAGATCAGAGATAAAGAAGCGATCTGCCCTCCCTGGATAAAGCGCACCAGCTCCCCTGCGGAGATGAGCACCGGGTTCACGGCGCGGTCAATGCCCAGCTCTTCAATGATGGGCACAAAATTGGAACGGCTGACCTTGGCCACTACCTTGCCCACCCCATGCTGCTTGCCCAACAGAGCCAGCATGAGGTTTTCTTCGTCGTGTCCCGTGAAAGAAACTATCGCATCCATTTCCCCCAAATTCTCATCCTGGAGCAGATCAAGATCAGTAGCATCCCCGCAGATCACCAGGGCACCGGGAAGCTGCGCCGCCAGGTAATTGCAGCGCTCTTCGTCCTGCTCGATTATCTTCACGCTCAAGCCGTTGGCCAACAGGCGGCCGGCCAGGTAAAAAGCGGCTTTGCCTCCCCCCAGGATCATCACTTTTCTGGCCACGTGCCTCTGCCCTAAGGCCGAGTGTTCCCTGATCAGGGCAGTTACCGCCTCCCGGCGGCCGATGAGGTGCAGAACATCCTCGGCTTCCACCACGGTAGCCCCGGAAGGAATGATCACCTCGCCGCTGCGGTAGATGGCTCCCACCAACGTGTCCTGGAAGAGCTGCACCTCGGCCAAGGCGCGCCCCACCACCCCCGGCAGAGCCTGAGCAGGTACCTCGAAGAGGCCTACCCTCCCCCCGGCAAACGACTCTAAGTGAGAGCTATAGCCCCGGAGCAGGTACCGGGCCACATCATTGGCCGTGTCCAACTCGGGATTGGTGATGAAGTCCAGCAGCAGCTGCTCTTTGAAGAACTCGATCTGCCCGGCGTACTCAGGATTGCGCACCCGGGCAGCAACCCGCGGGCAGCCCAGTTTCTTGGCGGCGAGGCAGATCAGCACGTTGGTCTCATCACTGCTGGTCACAGCGACTACCAGATCCTTCTTCTTCACCCCCAGGCTCTCCAGGAGCTGAAGCTGCGCACCGTTGCCAGTCACGGGCAGCACATCGAGCCGGTTTACGGCCCGAGCCAGGGCCTGTTCGTCCACATCCACTACGGTGACGTTGTGCTCTGGGCCAGCCAGAGTCTCGGCCAATTTATAGCCTAACTTGCCCATACCAACGATCAAAATGTCCACGCGATCACCTTCCAGCCTTTTTACTTGCGTTTAACTCGGGTTTTACTTGTTCCCTTGACAAATTTCTAAGTATTGTGCTATAGTATAGTTACACAGTTTTGGATAATTTACAACTGCATATGCGACGCCGATATCTCCGAATATCATTGTTCAATGACAGCGGGGGACCCGATTTCTTTGGGGTGAATCCTGGAACCTAGGAAGGGCAACTTGGGTGCCCTAACCCGACAGCTAACCTCGTAGGAGTACTCCAAGCGTGTGACGGCCGATGGTCGATCATACGCTTTTTTTGACCGCCCACTGCGGTTGGGTGCTGCTTGGCACCGGCCGGCAGCACTCAAGACTTCCTGAAAGGGGTTGAGAACATGGGTGTGCAAAAGCCGACCACCATTGAAGAAATTAGACAGCACCTCGAGTCCAATCTAGGCAAAAGGATCTTCATCCGAGCCAACCAGGGACGCCGCCGCTACTTAGAGTCCGAAGGGGTTCTCGCTGAGACCTATCCAAAACTGTTCGTGGTACATCTGGACCAATCCAACGCAGTACGCCGTCGTTCCTACACCTATGCCGACGTCCTTACCGATACAGTTCAAATTACCATCGATAACGAGAGCACTAGTTCCTGTTAACTGACGGCAACGACGCTTTTTCCTCCCTCTCACGGGCCAAGGGCATTAACCCTTGGCCTTTTTCTCTTGGAGAATCAACTCGCCCCGTGCCTCCTGGGCAAAGCGGGCCACAAAGGAGCGCACAAAGTTCACCTTCTCGTCAAATATCTGCACCGACGCCGGGAAATTGAGCAGGCCGCGCACACTGGTTACCTCCTGCTCGTATTCATCTGCGTAAAACTCCAGGGACTGTTCCACTCCCTTGCCCCGAACAGCACAGTGCCAGAAGTTCAGCCACACCTCCACCGTGCCGAAATGGTCTAAGATGTCAGCATCCTGCACCAGCTGAACATAAAGGGGATACTCGCCCTGCTTACGCAGGGTGTGGCTGCCGATGATCTCCACAATCTTCTCCAGGTCCGCAGGCGAGCAGTGTTCCTTCAGCATCTCTCGGGCGAGGAGGGCACCGTATTCCCAATGCGGCTCGATCCCTTTGCCCACATCGTGGAACCAACCCGCGACCAAAAGCACCTCATCCAGGCTGTCCTCGCCTGGAAAGATCAGCTCCCGTAGCTGCACAGCTATGCGGGCCACCCGCTGCCCGTGGTAGTAGAC
The DNA here is from genome assembly GCA_012521335.1 of Bacillota bacterium. GTDB lineage: Bacteria > Bacillota > Limnochordia > Darwinibacteriales > Darwinibacteriaceae > DTU010. Next base: position 21,479 of record JAAYMM010000057.1, read on the forward strand.
GAAACCGCGCTCCCGGTCAGGATGGCTGAGGCGCCTGCCCATAGTCTCCCAAGCCAACTTCTTCAGCTGCTCTAGATTCATCTCTACCTCGACCCCCTGCCTCGCAGCTCTTGCCTCTTGCATCATTCTAGTTCCCCGAGCAAAACCCTGTTTCCTCCCCCTCAGGCACCTAGCACCAAAGAACCTCTGGGTCATAGTCTAATAAAGCGAGCTGAGAAGGGGCGTGGTAGCGTGACTTTAGCAGATCTAACCCGCGGCCAGTGGGGCCTTGTGCAGGGGTTGAGCGCGCAGGGCACGCTGCGCCAGAGGCTTCTGGACCTGGGGCTGGTGCCGGGCACCCCTGTCCAAGCCCTTTTCGCCGCCAAAGGAGGAAGCCCGACCGCTTACTATGTGCGCGGCTCGGTATTCGCCCTGCGCGGCGATACCGCCTCGCAGGTACTTGTGGAACCCAAGGAGGAAGCGCTATGAAAGCAGCCTGCCTTGTGGCCCTGGCGGGCAACCCCAACACCGGCAAAAGCACCATCTTCAACGCCCTCACTGGCCTTAAGCAGCATACAGGCAACTGGCCCGGCAAGACGGTGGAGCTGAAGGCGGGCAGCTTCCGCCACCAGGGCTGCACCTGCCAGATCGTGGACCTGCCCGGCACCTACTCCCTTACTGCAGCCTCCCCTGAAGAAGAAGCGGCCCGGGATTTTCTGCAGCTGGCGCAACCCGATGTGGTCGTAGTGGTGGCTGATGCCACCTGTCTGCAGCGCAGTCTCCACCTGGCTCTGCAGGTGCTGCACCTGACCTCCCAAGCCGTGCTCTGCCTGAACCTCATGGACGAAGCTAGGCGCCAAAGGCTCGGTCTCGATGTGTCTAGATTGGAAGAGGAGCTGGGGGTTCCCGTTATTCCCACCGCAGCAGCCCGTGGAGAAGGCCTAGATGCCCTCAAGGACGCCATTGTCCAGGTGGCCCAGGGGCAACTCAAGCCAGCGCCGAAACTGCTGCCTCCGGACACAGAGCCCACCGCCTCCGCCCTGTACCGCCGCGCCGAGCAGATCGCCGAACGTGTGGCGGGTGCTCCGGCCCGGCCAGGGACGGGCTTTACAGCCGGCCTGGATCGGCTGGTGCTCTCCCCCCGCTGGGGCATCCCCCTGATGCTGGCTCTGCTGGCTGGAGTGCTCTGGCTTACCATCGTTGGCGCCGGCTATCCTTCACAGCTCTTGACTGAGGCGTTCTGGCACGGGGAAAGGCTCCTCTCCGCCCTCCTGGCCGCTCTCGGGGCGCCGCCCTGGCTCCACGATCCCCTGGTCTTGGGGTTGTACCGCGGTCTGACCTGGGTAGTGGCGGTTATGCTGCCGCCTATGGCCATCTTCTTTCCGCTGTTTACCCTCCTGGAGGATTTCGGATTTCTGCCCCGCATTGCCTTCAACCTGGACCGCCTGTTCCAACGTTCCGGCGCCCACGGCAAACAAGCTCTGACCATGGCCATGGGATTTGGCTGCAATGCCGCGGGAGTGGTGGCCGCGCGCATCATCGATGCACCGCGGGAGCGCCTGGTAGCCATCCTCACCAACAACTTAGTACCCTGTAATGGACGCTTTCCCATTCTGATCATCATGGGCACTATTGCCGCCTCTGCGGCCGCGCCGGGGCTTTCCGGCAGCTTGGCCTCAGTTCTGGTGGTTCTTGCGGCCTTAGTGCTCAGCGTCCTGGCTACTCTGGCCGCCTCCCGGCTGCTCACCGGGACGCTGCTCAAGGGAGAACCTTCCTATTTTATATTAGAGCTGCCTCCCTACCGCTGGCCCAAAGTAGGCACAGTTTTGGTGCGCTCGTTTCTAGACCGCACGCTGGCCGTGCTGTGGCGGGCGGTCATTGTCGCGGCTCCCTGCGGCCTGCTCACCTGGATCCTGGCCAATGTGAGTGTCTCCCAAACACCGCTCCTGGCCCACCTGGCCCGCTGGTTAGATCCTTTGGGGCGCGCCCTGGGCCTGGACGGCATGATCCTGCTGGCCTTCATCCTGGGCCTGCCCGCCAATGAGATCGTCATCCCCATTCTGCTCATGGGCTACCTGTCTGCCAATGCCCTCTTGGAGGTCCAGGATCTCTCTGCCCTCAAGGCTATTCTAACCGCAAACGGCTGGTCCTGGCTCACTGCCCTCAATTTCATGGTCTTCGCGCTGTTCCACTGGCCCTGCGCAACGACTCTACTCACCATCAAAAGGGAAGCGGGGGCTAGATGGGTCCTGCCTGCGGCCCTGCTGCCCACTGCAGTCGGTGTGCTCCTCTGCTTTCTGCTTGCGATAATCGTAAAGTTGTGACCAAACTGAATTAATTCAGACGGTCCTTGTTCCCCCTGTTCCTGATTTGACGCCTCCTGACATTAAGTATATAATTTGTGAAGGAATCCCAGTGCCGATGGAGAACTGAATGGAGGGAAAAACGCCTGACCTTGTGACCGCCCTCACATTACCCTCCCAACGCCCTAAGACGGTCCGGGATCGGCACCTGGTGCCGCAGGCTTGATTTTCAGAACTATTTATAAGGGGGAATTATAGGCTTATGCGCAAGATGACCGTTAATGGGAACTTCGCAGCCGCCCACGTGGCCTATGCCTTCAGTGACGTGGCAGCGATTTATCCCATTACTCCATCATCGGACATGGGCGAGTTTTGTGATGAATGGGCCGCCCATGGCAAAAAGAACATCTTCGGACGGCCTGTACGTGTCGTAGAGATGCAGTCTGAAGCAGGAGCAGCGGGAGCTGTCCACGGCTCTTTGGTGGGCGGGGCACTGACCTCGACCTTCACCGCGTCCCAGGGCCTGCTGCTCATGATTCCTAACATGTACAAGATCGCCGGCGAGCTGCTGCCGGGAGTATTCCACGTCTCAGCCCGCACAGTGGCCTCTCACGCCCTGTCTATTTTCGGCGACCATTCGGACGTGATGGCCGCGAGGCAGACGGGTTTTGCTCTGCTTTCGTCGGGCTCTGTCCAAGAAGTAATGGATCTGGCTCTGGTTGCTCATCTGGCAGCCATTAAGAGCAGCGTCCCCTTCCTCCATTTCTTCGACGGCTTCAGGACTTCCCATGAGTACCAGAAGATTGAGGTCATCGACTATGAGGATATGGCCAAGCTGGTCGATATGGAAGCTGTAGCTGCCTTCCGTGCCCGCGGCATCAACTCGGAGCACCCGCAGCTGAGGGGAACTGCCCAGAACCCGGATATTTTCTTCCAAAACCGGGAAGCTTCCAACCCCTACTACCTGGCTGTGCCCAAGTATGTAGTTGAAGCTATGAACCAGGTGGGCGAACTCACCGGGCGCCATTACAAGCCCTTCGACTATGTAGGCGCTGAAGATGCTGAGCACATCATCGTTTCCATGGGTTCCAGCACCGAGACTATCGAAGAGACGGTTAAGTACCTGAACGCGCGCGGCGCCAAGCTGGGTTTGGTCAAGGTCCGCCTGTACAGGCCGTTCTCCACTGAACACTTTGTCCAGGCTGTTCCCAAGTCGGTCAAGCGCATTGCCGTCCTGGACCGCACGAAAGAACCCGGTGCCCTGGGCGAACCCCTCTACCTGGATGTAGTAGGCGCGCTCGCCGAGGCTGGACGCACTGACATTCAGGTTGTGGGCGGACGCTACGGCCTGAGCTCCAAAGAGTTTACGCCTTCCATGGTCAAGGCCGTCTTCGACAATCTGGCCCTGAACGAGCCGAAGAACCACTTCACAGTGGGCATCACCGATGACGTGACCTTCACCTCCCTGCCCATTCGGGAAGAGCTGAACATCGCTCCCCAGGATCTGATCAGCTGCAAATTCTACGGCTTCGGTTCCGACGGCACCGTGGGCGCCAACCAGAACAGCATCAAGATCATCGGCGACCACACCGATATGTACGCGCAGGGTTATTATGAGTACGACTCCAAGAAATCCGGCGGTCTGACCATCTCCCACCTGCGCTTCGGCAAGAGCCCCATTAAGGCTCCCTATCTGGTCAAACAGGCTGACTTCATTGCCTGCCACAAGCCTTCCTATGTGAAGATCTACGATCTCCTGGATGGCATTAAAGAAGGCGGCGTCTTCCTGCTCAACTCTCCCTGGACCGTGGAGGAGATGGAGAAGGAGCTGCCCGCTTCGCTGCGCCGCACCATCGCCCGGAAGAAGCTGCGCTTCTACAACATCGACGCAGTGAAGATCGCGCAGGAAATCGGTTTGGGCGGCAGGATCAACACTATTCTGCAGACGGCGTTTTTCCAAATCGCCAACGTCATTCCGCCCGAAGATGCCATCAAGTATATTAAAGATGCGATCTACAACACCTACGGCGACAAGGGCGAAAAGGTTGTTCAGATGAACTACGCCGCAGTGGACAATGCCGTAAAACACCTGGTCAAGGTAGATTACCCCGCCAGCTGGGCAGAGGCTGAAGAAGAAGCGGCGGCAGCCAGCGAGCCTGCACCTGAGTTTGTGGAAAAGGTGGTCCGTCCCATCGAATCCCTCAAGGGCAACGAGCTGCCGGTCAGCGCCTTCACGCCTGATGGCGTAATGCCCACCGGCACCACCGCTTACGAGAAGCGCGGCATTGCCATCAACGTGCCCAAGTGGATTCCTGAAAACTGCATCCAGTGCAACCAGTGCTCCTTCGTCTGCCCGCATGCGGTAATCCGCCCCTTCCTGGCCACAGAGGAAGACCTGGCCAACGCGCCAGAGCAGTTCATCACCCTCAAGGCCACCGGCAAGGACCTGGATGGGCTCCAGTACCGCATCCAGATTTCTCCGCTGGACTGCACCGGCTGCGGCAACTGTGCTCAGGTCTGCCCGGCCAAGGAAAACGCCCTGGTCATGGAGCCGCTGCATGAGCATGCGGAAGTCCAGCACGAGAACTGGACCTTTGCCATGACTCTGCCCAACCGCGGCGCGCATATTCCTGCCAACAACGTCAAGGGAAGCCAGTTCAGGCAGCCGCTGTTCGAGTTCTCCGGCGCCTGCGCAGGCTGCGGCGAAACGGCCTACATTAAGCTGGCCACCCAGCTGTTCGGCGACAGAATGGTTATTGCCAACGCCACAGGCTGCTCCTCCATCTACGGCGGCAGCGCACCCACCTGCCCCTACACCTTCAACGAGAATGGGCAGGGGCCAAGCTGGGCCAACTCCCTGTTTGAGGACAACGCCGAGTTCGGTTACGGCATGAATCTGGCCTTGGGAGCCCGCAGAAGCCAGCTGGCGGAAATGATGGAAGGCCTGCTGGAGCAGGACATCCCCGCAGAGCTGAAGGAAGCCTTTAGGCTGTGGATTGACAACATCAACGATCCTGAGGTGACCAAGACCACCGCGGAGAAGATCACGGCACTGCTGCCGGCAGCCATTGAGTCTGTCTCCGGCGATTTGAAGGAAGTGCTGGAAGCCATTCGCGACAACTCCGATATCCTGGTGAAGAAATCCGTCTGGATCATCGGTGGCGACGGCTGGGCGTACGACATCGGCTTCGGCGGCTTAGACCATGTGCTGGCCTCCGGAGAAGATGTGAACGTGCTCGTGCTGGATACTGAAGTGTACTCCAACACCGGCGGCCAAGCTTCCAAGTCTACGCCCACCGCAGCTGTGGCCAAGTTCGCCACGGGCGGCAAGCGCACCCGCAAGAAGGATCTGGGTATGATGGCCATGTCCTACGGCTACGTCTACGTGGCCACAGTGGCCATGGGCGCCAACCGCAACCAGCTGCTCCGGGCCATGATCGAGGCTGAGAGCTATGACGGTCCCTCCTTGATCATTGCCTACGCCCCCTGCATCAACCACGGCATTGACATGAGCCAGAGCGTGGAAGAAAGCAAGCGGGCTGTGGAGTGCGGCTACTGGAACCTGTACCGCTACGATCCTCGCCGCGAGGCAGCGGGCCAGAACCCGTTCCAGCTCGACTCCAAGGAGCCGAACTACGACGAGTTCCGCCAGTATCTCAAGAGCCAAGTGCGCTACTCCCGCCTGGCCCGCCAGTTCCCAGAGCAGGCCGAAATCCTGTTCAAACAGGCGGAGGAAGATGTGCGGCGCCGCTACCGGCTCTACAAGCGCCTGGCCGAACAAGCCTAAGTATCTACGGATTACGCGAGCAGCCCCCTGGGGCTGCTCCTTTTTTTGCATAATACTAACTAAGTTGCAAAGGATCTTCATCATAGATGGAGAATAACAGCCCCTAAGGTCATATGAACGGACGATTTGCAAATTCAGCAGGTAAAGGGTTGATGGATGTGAACGCCAAGAACGCGTGCCGTGTGGAAATTGGTCTGTTGGGCCCCTTCTCTCTGCGCATCGACGGCCGCGAAGTGGCCGCCGAAGTGTGGAAGTCGAAAAAGGCCCTCACCCTGCTCAAGTATTTGGCCAGCCGTCACGGGCAGAGAGTTTCCAGTGATGCGCTCATCGAGCTTTTGTGGCCCGATCAGATCCATGTGGACATCCAGAGAAACCTACATACTGCCGTATGGTTTGTGCGGCGCACCCTGTTTCCCCAGAACGGCTCCTCCAGCGATTCGCTCCTGCGCTTCTCCCACGGTTCATACTGGCTGGACCTGGGAGGAGGCTGCATCGACACGGATCTGTTTGAGTTCCATGTGCGCAAGTCCAGGGAACTGGAAGCCACCAATGAGGAGATGGCTCTCCTGCACTGCGAGGCAGCCCTGCAGCTGTACCGAGATGACTTTCTCTGCGATGATCTTTATGAAGACTGGACTATCCCCTACCGGGAGGAGTACCGGGAGCTCTATTTCCAGGTGGCGCTGAGGGCAGCTGGGCTCTTGATCAACCACCGCGGTGATCTCCAGACGGCCGTTGAGCTCTGCCGGGGGGCCCTGAAGAAGGACCCACTGCGGGAAGAGTTCTACCAGGCAGCTCTGCAGGCGCTTATCCTGGATAAGCGCTTTGTGGAAGCCATGAACATGTACAAACAGTATGTGCGCCTGCTTCAGGACGAGTTCGGCCTAGAACCCAGCCCCGCGATCACCGCTCTAATTGTGGATATGAGAGAGGCGCTCAGCCAAGTCAGCAACGGAGAGGCACCCAAGCGCACAGAAGGAGCCTACGTATGCAGCCGCGCTGTGCTCCAATCCTTCTTCGAGACGGAAAAAAGGCGGCTCCAGCGCACGGGTGAACACTTTTCGGTGCTGGTGATCGGCAACAACGGAGCCAGCGAGCAGCACTTTCTCCAGGCGTTTGTCCTGCTCCAAAGCATGCTGCGGCATTCGGATGTGATCTGCCGCTACGCCCCCTCCATGATCGTGATCTTCCTGCCGGCAACCGGCGCTGTGGGAGCCCAGATCGTGGCGCACAAAGCCCAGCAGGCGCTGGAGCAGAAGTTCGGAAGCACAGAAGCCTTCTCTTTCCTCACCCTCAGCAGCGAAGATTTGGATGCCTTGCAAGAGGAATGGTCCAGCCTTACCAAGCAGTGAACAGCAGACAGCTAAGCCAGGTACGCCCTTGGGCAGAAAAAATGCCCAAGGGCGTTTTTTTGAGTCTATTTAGAGATCCGTTCGAGGAATTTTTAAGCGCGGTGCTTAGAATTGAAATCAAACGGCACACACTCCATCAAGTACACAAACTGAGGGAGGTGAGCATCAAGAGTGAAAAGGCCGTTGTCAGAATACGGTTAGGCAGCTGAACGGACAGTTTTCAACTACCTCTTTGGAAGCGAGGACCTGCCGCTCTTTAACTGGTCACCAATGGGGCGGCAGTGAGCTAGGGTGAAACCGGCCAAAGCAGGATATCCAAACCAAAAGGATTTCCAAAACCAAAGAGGAGGGTTTCTCTGTGAAAAAGCTATTTGCGTTGACTCTGGTACTAGTATTGGGATTGAGCTCCTTTGCCTTTGCAGCCGACAACGAGGCTGAAGCTGTGCAGACAGGTGATCTCAACGAGGCGCACATCACCCAAGACGGCTCCCTGCTTTATTCGGAAGTTCTGCAGACCGGCGATGAAAACTTCGCCTTGATTGAGCAGGACGGCGAGGGCAGCGAAGCGGTTGTGGTCCAGTCTGGCGACCTCAATGAGGCGTATGTCTCTCAAGACGCCGACGATTCTTCCGCCCGCAGCATCCAGCTGGGCGAAGGAAACGTACTTAACGTGACGCAAGATGGGGAAGACCACA
>JAAYMM010000092.1 GCA_012521335.1 Bacillota bacterium
CCGAATTCTCGCTCCATGCCGCTGTCTTCCCACTCCACCGAGAGGGGACCGTTGTAACCGATGGCGTTGAGCTCCCTGATGATCTCCTCAAAGTTCACATCGCCGTGGCCTAAGGAGCGGAAGTTCCAGCCCCGGCGCGTGTCGCCAAAGGTGATGTGGGAGCCGAGAATGCCCGCCTTGCCATCCAGGGTTACCGCCACGTCCTTCATGTGTACATGGTAAATGCGGTCGGGGAACTCCCGGATGAACAGATGGGGCTCAATTCCCTGCCAGAGCAGGTGGCTGGGGTCGAAGTTGATGCCCAGGGTTTCCCGCCGGTTGAAGTGCTGGAAGAGTTTCTCGGTAGTGTACAGATCAAAGGCGATCTCTGTGGGGTGGACTTCCAGGGCAAAGCGCACACCCTGTTTGTCAAACTCGTCGAAAATGGGCGTCCACAGTTCCACGATTCTGTTGAAACCTTCCTCAATCATCTCCTCCGGTGTGGGGGGGAAGGAGTACCAGTAGGCCCAAATAGGCGAGCCGGTAAAGCCGGTAACCACTTTACAGCCCATGTTTTTGGCGGCCCGGGCCACATTTTTCATCTCCTCGCTAGCCCAGGCGCGGATTTTCTCCGGCTGCCCCTTCACCTGGTCCGGGGCGAAGGTATCCAGGCGGGGATCCCAGTTGTCACCCACACACTGTCCGATAAGGTGCGCACCAATGGCCCAACACTTCAGACCGTAACGTTCCAGCGTCTGCAGGCGCTCTTCCACATAGGCGGGATCTTCCGCAGCCCGCTTGGGATCTAGATGGTCTCCCCAGCAGGCGATTTCCAGACCGTCATAGCCCATTTCACTCATTATTCTGCACACTTCTTCGAAGGTCAGGTCGGCCCATTGGCCGGTGAAAATGGTGACAGGCCTAGTCATCTGCTCATCTCCTTTAGTCAAATTTCACCCAGACCGAGCCCTTTTTGTGGCTCTCTACACATTTGTGGATGAACCTCACGCCGCGGGCACCCGCCTTCACATCGGCGAAGTCCAGATCCTCAGGCGTGAGCTGCTGCCCTTGTTTCAGCTTGAGCAGGGCAGTGGTGAACTTGAGGTAGATGTTGGCGAACATCTCGTAGTAGCCTTCCGGATGCCCCGCGGGGATACGCGACATCTGCGCGGCTGCGGGGTAGAAGTAAGGGTTGCCCCGGGAGAGGATCTGCACAGGTTCCCCGAGCTTCCTTACTGTAAGGTAGTTGGGGCTCTCCTGGCGCCACTCGATAGTGCCTTTGGTGCCGAAGATACGCACGGTAAAGCCGTTGTCATACCCAACGGCAACCTGGGAGCACCAGTAGTTGCCCACTGCTCCGTTTTTGTAGCGGACGAGGATGTGGGCATTGGTGTCTAGGGCGCGGCCCTCGCCGCCGAAGCTGTCCAGGCGGGCGCAGAGTTCTTCGATTTCCAAGCCTGTGACATAAGCCACCGTGTTTTCAATGTGGCTGCCGATGTCTCCCACGCAGTTGGATACACCGGCCTTGCTGGGGTCGGTACGCCAGGCTGCCTGTTTATTGCCTTCATGTTCCGCAGGGGTAGCCAACCAGCCCTGGGGATACTCCGCAACTACAACCTGGATATCGCCAATGTCGCCGTTGCGGATCATGGTCTGAGCCTGCTTCAAGGCAGCACACTGGGAGTAGACGTAGGTGACCCCAAAGAGCAGGCCCTTCTTCTCAGCCAGCTGAGCCAGCTCTTCCGCTTCTTCCACGGTCAAGGTGAGGGGTTTGTCGCACATGACATGGATACCGTTTTCTAGAAAGGCTTTGGCCGCGGGGTAGTGCATGTGGTTGGGGGTGGCGATGATCACAAAATCGATGCCATCTTCCCGGGCCGCTTCCTTTTGGGCCATTTCATTGTGGTCGCGATAGAGGCGTTCTTGGTCTAGGCCCAGCTTTTCTCCTGTCTCCAGCGTGCGTTCATATTTGGAGGAGAAACATCCTGCTGCGAGTTCCGCCTGGCCGTCGAAGAGTGCACCTTTGCGGTGCACATCGGCGATGAACGAGCCTGAGGCGCCGCCCACCAGGCCAAACCTGAGTACACCGCTTCTGGTTCTGGTCTCTTTTCCTTCGATCATGACTACACCTCCATACTGAGAGTATCTCGTAGTGATATTAGCTGGATTGTGAAGAAAACCCTCCTTAAGGGACAGGAATGTTTGGTAAGTTGACAAGTTGGGGGAAATGTAAAGCGAAAGGAGGAAATGGAAGTCTGCACTTAAAGAATCAAGGACGATTGAGGACACTACCGGCAGCAAGGTGGGATGCCTATGGCAGAGTTGGCCATGCAGACCATAAAGATCTGCAAGTCGTATGGTACAGTGCCCGTGCTTTTTGATGTGGACTTTGAGCTGAAAAAAGGAGAAATCCACGCTCTCATCGGTGAGAACGGCGCGGGCAAGTCCACTTTGGTGAAAATTCTCGCCGGCTATCACCAGCAGGCCTCGGGTGAACTACTGCGCCGGGGGAAGCCGGTTACTTACCCCAACACCGGGGCGGCCGAGGCAGATGGTGTGGTCATGATCCATCAGGAGTTCAACCTGGCCAATGATCTCACGGTGGAGGAGAACATTTTCCTGGGCAAGGAAATCATGAGGCGCGGCTTTCTAGACAAAGCCGCCATGCGCCAGCGCAGCGCGGAGATCCTGCAGAACTTGGGAACCACCATCAATCCTCGAGCTCGGGTCAAGGATCTCAGCGTGTCTGATAAGCAGATGGTGGAGATCGCCAAAGCCCTGGCCCTCAACTCGGAAGTGCTGATCATGGATGAACCCACCGCCGTGCTCACCGCAGGCGAGATCGACGTGCTCTTCAAAATCATCAGGGCCCTCCGGGACCACGGCGTTTCCATTGTGTACATCTCCCACAAACTGCACGAAGTGAAGGCACTGGCAGACCGGGTGACCGTTCTCCGCGATGGCCACAGAATCTGCACGGAACGGGCCAGCGAGCTCAATGAAGATGATATGGCCCGGCTCATGGTAGGGCGCGAGCTGAGTACACTCTTCCCACCAAAAGGGCAGGCGCCCCACAGATCAGCCCCCGTGTTGGAAGTGCAGAAGATCAGTTGTCCGAGATACGTGCAGAATGCCAGTTTCCAGCTCTATGCAGGGGAAGTGCTGGGCTTTGCTGGTCTGATCGGAGCCGGCCGCACAGAGCTTATGGAATGCGTGGTGGGCCTTAGGCGCCGCAGCTCGGGAACGGTCTTGTACCGCGGCAAGCCCCTTTCGGCACGCTCCTACGGAGACGCCATCAGAAACCGTATTGTCTACCTCAGTGAAGATCGCAAAGGAAAAGGCTTGTTTACCTCCATGCCCCTCGCTCCCAATGTGACCATCCTCTCCCTGCACGAACACCTCACCAGATTCGGTTTCCTGGACGGAAGGAAGGAAGAAGCAACTCTAGACCAGACCATTGAAGAGTTCGATGTGCGCATACCCTCCAAGCGCGCCCTGGTGAGCATGCTCAGCGGGGGAAACCAGCAGAAAATCGCCCTGGGTAAGCTGATGCAGGTTGAGCCCGACATAGTGATTCTGGACGAACCCACGCGCGGCATTGATGTGGGCACCAAGCAGCAGGTCTATTACTTCATCCGCGAGCTCGCAGAGCGAGGCAAGTCCTGCATCCTTATCTCCTCAGAACTTCCTGAAATCGTGGGGCTCAGCGATCGGGTGATCGTCATGCGCAGCGGGGTGGTCATGGGCGAACTTACCGGTGAGGAGGTCAACGAAGAAGAGATCATGTTGTATGCCACAGGGGTAAAAGGAGGGATGGCCGGATGAATCAGGAGGCCGCAACGGGGTGGGCTAAGGTAAAGGAACTGGGCAGCCGCATCTCCTGGCAGGATGTTGGGCCCTTAATTGCAGTGTTTGCCCTGATGGTCTTAGGCACCGCGATCAACCCCACTTTTCTCTCTATGGGCAACTTGACCAACGTGTTCACACGCAGCGCCTTTACGGGGATTATCGCCATTGGTGCCACCTTCGTGATCGGCACAGGCAGCATTGACCTATCCGTGGGTTCCATGGCGGCCTTTAACTCGGGTGTGATGATCATCTTCATGAACTACCTGGTTCAACATTGGGGCGCCACTTGGGCTACTGTTACGGCAGCCATGGCCCTCTCCCTGCTCTTGGGGGCAGCGGGAGGGCTGGTGAACGGTTTGGTGATCACCAAGGGGCGCATAGAATCCTTCATCGTAACCTTGGGAACCATGGGGATTTTCCGCTCTTTGGTTACCTATCTCGCCAATGGAGGCACTTTGTCCCTGAATCTGCCGGTGCGGGGGCTGTACCGTCCAGTGTACTACGGCACATTCCTTAAGATTCCCATCCCGCTGATCATCTTCTGTCTAGTTGCCATGGTAGGAGCCGTGTTGATGTATAAAACCCGCTTTGGCCGCTATGTACTGGCTATCGGCTCTAGCTACCATGTGGCCCACTATTCTGCCATCAACGTCAACCGCATTCGGGTGCTCACCTACATCCTCCAGGGCATCTGCGTGGCCATTGCCACCATCATCTATGTGCCGCGCCTAGGTTCAGCCAGCGGTACAACGGGCTATGGCTGGGAGCTGGAAGCTATAGCCGCGGTGATCATTGGCGGAACCGCCATGAAGGGGGGCACGGCCAAGATTCTGGGCACGGTGGCCGGGGCCATCATCTTCTCCATTATAGGCAACATCCTCAATCTGTCCGATGCCATCAGCCAGTACCTGAACGGTGCGGTACAGGGTTTGATCATTATCGGCGCCGTGTTGGTGCAGCGTACCAGTAAAGAATGACGGAAAAGTCGCGAAGGGGGTGTGCACGACGAGCGGGCGTTGGTGATGTAAGGGAGAACCAGAACACTACTGGAAAGGAGCGAACGAACAGAATGAGAAGAACGATAGTTGCCTTGACTATCTTGTGTCTTGCCCTTCTCCTGATTGGTTCCGCGGCCGTGGCCCAGGATAAGGTGAAAATCGGGGTGTCCATTCCCTCGGCCACCCATGGCTGGACAGGCGGCGTCAACTACTGGGCGCGCGTAACCCAAGAGCGGCTGCAGGCGACCTATCCCAACCTGGAGATCATCCTGGTCACGGCGGGCAGCGCGGCAGAACAGGCCAACACGCTGGAAGACCTCTATGCGATCCACAACATCGATGCCCTAGTTATCCTGCCCTTCGAGTCGGATCCTCTCACGGATCCCGTGGATATGCTCAAACAGCAGGGTGTGTTCATCACCGTGGTGGACCGGGGTTTGACCCGGGCGGGCATCGAGGACATCTATGTGGCTGGTGACAACCCTGGTATGGGCCGTGTCTCTGCCGAGTACATGGTGGAGGCTCTGGGGGGCAAGGGCGACATCGTCATCCTGCGCGGCATTCCCACGGTCATTGACAACCAGAGGTTCGATGCCTTCATGGAGGTGATCGCAGAAACGGAGATCAACGTCCTCGACTGGCAGTATGCTTACTGGAACCGGGACGACGGCTTTGAAGTGATGCAGGACTTCCTGGCCCGCTTCCCCAAAATTGATGCGGTGTGGGCGCAAGATGATGACATCGCCCTGGGCGTAATCGAGGCGGTCAAGCAGGCGGGCAGGGAAGAGGAGCTGTTCATCGTGGGCGGCGCCGGCATGAAGGAGATGATCAAGCGGGTCATGGATGGAGACCGCCTGATTCCTGTGGATGTACTCTATCCGCCCAACATGATCGCCACGGCCATGGAAGTAACCGCGCTGCGCTATGTATCCAACGCGGCAATTCTGGGCCACTACATCCTCGATGCGACTCTGGTCACTCCCGAGAATGCACATCTCTACTACTTCCCAGACTCGCCCTTCTAAGGCTCTAGGACAACAAGACCCGGCGGTCGAAGACCTCCGGGTCTTTTTCTTCCGGCCTGCTGCCGGTTTTGTCCTTACAGGCAGCTCAAAAAGAAGCTGTTGATCCGCTCCATCAGCTCCATGTTTAGTTCGTTGGCCCTTTCTCGATCTACCTGGCTGAAGAACTGGCGCTTCACCTCAATGGGAAGCTCGCCGCCGTACTGTTCAGCCAGGGCGCGCAGCTCTCGGTTCAGCCCGCTCACATAGGCGATGCATTCATGGGACCAGAAGATGTTGTTGTGCCCGTTGCGGCCCTCTTCATCTAGGGCCAAGAACTGAACCAGGGGATTGGTGATCTTTGCGCGCTTGCTGATAATGCCGCTGCCGCTGAAACTCACCACGTTATCGCCAGTGCCGTGGATGATCAGCACCGGCACCTGGGCCTGCTGCAGGGCAGGCACCGCATTAAGGGCAGCTGTCTTGCCGTAGACCAGCCACTGGTACAGCCACAAGAACGGGCGCTGGGTGGCCATAACGGCTGCTCCCATCATCTGAACTCCCTGCTCCACCATGATCTCCATCGCGGAACTGGGCCCGGCAATGGACACAACGCCAGAGACAGCATGATCAAAATGCAGGATGTTGGCCACGGCATAACCGCCCCAGCTGTGGCCAAAGAGCAGGATGGGGAGCTGCGCTAAATCCGAGCGGCTTTCCACATAGTTTAAGGCCGCATCCAGGTCTACCAGCGCCTGCGGGAAGCCGCCTACTCCCTTGCCTTCGCTGTCATAGGAACCCGTGGCATCATAGGCAAACACGCTCCAGCCTTGATCGAGGAAGTATCTGATGTGGGGGATATAGCTGTCGGCGCCGCCGCCCAGCCCGTGGGCCACCACGATCAACCCGGGGCTGTTCTGGGTTCGGTACAAATAACCCTGCAAGCGGTTCTGCCTGGAATAGAAGCTCACCAGCTCCAGGGGATAGCTTCCGGCCAGATCAAGGTGGTGCAGCTCCGCGGTGGTGCCCGGCTCGGGGCGCTCGAAGCGCCCGAACTGCTCATCGTGGACCAGCTTCATCCCGGCCATGGACAGAGCAGCAAAGATTATGGTTAGGGCCAGCACGGTGAACAGAGCTATCTTGACAAGCTTCTTCTTTTTACGCACACACTTCAGCTCCCGTTTTAGATTCATTCCTGCAGGCAGTTCACTGCCCTGCCTTAGTCAAACTCAACCCAGACTGCCCCTTGCTGGGAGCTTTCCACGCAGCGGTGGATGAACTTCACTCCGCGCAGGCCGTCCCGCACGCCGGGGAAGTCCAGGTCCGCTGCGGTGAGTTCCAGCCCCTGTTTCTGTTTGCACAGGGCGTTGTTGAACTTACGGTAGAAGTTGGCAAACATCTCGTAGTAACCCTCGGAGTGGCCTGCCGCCAGGCGGGTCATCTGCGCGACTTCGGGGTACAGGTATGTATGGCCCCTGGCCAAGATCTGGGGAGGTCGGCCCAGTTTGCGCACGATGAGGTAGTTGGGAATCTCCTGGCACCACTCAATTGTGCCTTTGGTGCCAAAAATGCGCACCTGGAGAGGATTATCGTAGCCTATGGCTACCTGCGAGCACCAGTAGTTGCCCACTGCCCCGTTCTTGTATTTGAGCAGAATGTGGGCGTTGGTATCCAGGGCGCGCTGGGGCCCGCCGAAACGGTCCAGTTGGGCGCAGAGCTCTGCGATCTCCAAGCCGGTGATATAGGAGACGGTGTGTTCAATGTGGGTGCCGATATCGCCCACGCAGTTGGAGATGCCGGCATGTTCAGGAACCATGCGCCAGGGTATTATTCTGCCCTGTTCCAGTTCTACTGGCTCAGCCAGCGAGCCCATGGGGTATTCAGCCATCACCACCTGGATTTCCCCGAGCTCGCCGTTTTGCACCATGAGCTGGGCCTGCTTCACGGCAGGGCATTGGGAAAAGGCGTAGGTCACTCCAAAAAGCAGGCCCTTTTCCTCGGCGAGCTGCACCAGCTCTTGGGCCTCTTCCACGGTGATGGTGAGAGGTTTGTCGCACACCACGTGGATGCCGTGCTGGAGGAAGGCTTTGGCCGCGGAGTAGTGGTTGGAGTTGGGTGTGCAGATGATCACGTAGTCAATGCCATCTTCCCGGGCCGCTTCTTTTTCGGCCATTTCACAGTGATCGCGGTAGAGGCGTTCCTTGTCCAGCCCCAACTGCTCACCTGTGGCCAAGGTCCGCTCGTAGCTGCTGGAAAAGCAGCCCGCCACCAGCCTGGCCTGTTCATCAAAGCTTGCTCCCTTGCGGTGGACATGGCCGATAAACGAGCCTACCGCTCCGCCCACCATGCCGAAACGCAGTACGTTAACCATGGTTCAGCCCCCTCTTGCCTTGATCTGCTCTCCATATTATGCATATAGCTGGCAGATCCCTGCACCAAAGGAAGGAAGGCGGTCAGCGGACACAACCTACCTGGGAAGGTGGTTTTTTTGAGAGGAATCGGCCGTCATGAAAGAGAATTCAAGAACGACTATGCAATATTTGAAAGGGAGTTGCTGTCTTGCAAACGTTAGCCATCGTACTCTTCGCTATCACCTACATCCTGCTGCTCCTGCTGCCTCGTTACCGGGCGCATATAGCGCTGATTTCTGCTGGAACATTCCTGATCGTGGGCATTGTCCCCTGGCATATGGTGTTTGGCTTTGTGGACTGGAACGTGATTTTGATGATTGCGGGGACGATGGGCATTGTCTCGCTGTTCATTGAGTCACGCATGCCCGCTCTGCTGGCCGACTTGATTCTCGAGAAAACGCCCACCGTTCGCTGGGCCATCGTGGCTTTGTCTTTGTTTGCCGGCATTATCTCCGCCTTCGTAGATAATGTGGCCACCGTCCTTATCGTGGCGCCTGTGGCCATGAGCATCGCCAAAAAGCAGGGCATTTCCCCCGTAACCAGCGTTATTGCCGTGGTCATCGCCTCCAATCTGCAGGGTGCGGCCACTCTGGTGGGCGATGCCACTTCTATCCTTTTGGGCGGACACGCTAATCTCGATTTCCTAGACTTTTTCTGGCTGCAGGGCCGCCCCGGCATGTTTTGGATCGTGCAGGCTGGGGCTGTAGCAGCCACAGTCATCCTTTATGTGGTGCTGCGCTCCACCAAAGGTGAGATCCAGCCGCAGCAGCGCACCACAGTGGAAGACAAATTCCCGGGTTACCTTTTGATTCTCATGATCGTACTTCTGATCTTGGCGTCCTTTATTCCTGAAAAACTCGCGATCACTAACGGCCTGATCTGCGTCGGGCTGTTCGTCGTTGGTCTGCTCAGAGATCTCGCCAGAGGAAAGGGTCTCAAGCACACTTGGCAGACCATCCAGGACATCGATCTGTTCACCTTGCTGTTGCTCATGGGCCTGTTCGTGGTCGTGGGGGGGCTGACCCAGGCGGGAGTGATTGAACGCTTCGCTGCTTTTATCGCCCGGGCGGGACAGGGTAATGTGTTCGCGATCTACACGTTGATTGTCTGGATGTCAGTGTTGATTTCCGCTTTTGTGGACAACATTCCCTATGTTGCCACTATGCTGCCGGTGGTGGGAGGAGTAGCGTCCATTCTAAGCGTGGAGCCCAATCTGCTCTATTTCGGCCTGCTGTGCGGTGCCACTTTGGGCGGCAACCTTACGCCCATCGGCGCATCGGCGAATATTACTGGCATCGGGTTGCTCCGCAAAGAGGGGTACGAAGTAAGCGCGGGCCAGTTCATGCGCCTGGGTGTTCCCTTCACTCTGGCCGCGGTTACAACAGGCTACATCCTGATCTGGCTGCTCTGGGCTTAGGAAGAGGGATAACAATTCACTAACCGGCTTTGTTATCCACATTATGCACAGGTTACCCACAAGAAGGTGACCAAAACAGATGTTTCTACCCTGCATCTTGTGGTTGTACTTGTTACGAATGTATAGCAATAGCGTGTTGCCTGTGAATTCCTGGTATGGTATAGTAATCATTAGCAATTTCAACAGGAGGGGATGTTGAGTATGCGAATCATGACCGAAAAGAATCTGAGAGATGCGTTTGCTGGAGAGAGTATGGCTCATATGAAGTACCAAATCTACAGCGCTGTGGCGGAGAAAGAAGGCTATCCCAACGTAGCAAAGCTCTTTAAAGCCATCGCCTATGCGGAGCTGGTCCATGCCCGCAACCACCTGAAGGAGCTGGGAGGAATCAAGGATTCCGTGGCTAACCTCCAGGATGCCATCGACGGAGAAACCTTCGAAGTTGAAGAAATGTATCCTGCCTACAAAGTAGTGGCCGAGCTGCAGCAGGAGAAAGGCGCCGTGCGCTCTACCCACTACGCCCTGGAAGCTGAGAAGATCCACGCAGATATGTACACCGATGCCAAGAAGACGGTGATGGAGAAGAAGATCGACATCGAAGTCGGTACCATTTACGTCTGCGAAGTCTGCGGCTGGACCCATGAAGGCGATGAACCGGAGAAATGCCCCATCTGCAGCGCACCTAAGAGCCAGATTCGGGCTTTCTAGACAGGGAGGCTGAGCGTGCAGAACCTAAACATCAAGATTGGAGGACAAGCGGGGCAAGGTTTAGTGTCCATTGGGACCATCCTGCTGCGGGCGGCCACTCAGGAAGGGTGGTACCTATTCGCCCATCAGGATTATGAATCCCGCATACGGGGAGGCCACAACTTCTTCCAGATCCGCCTGGCGGATCGGCCCGTGGCCTCCTGGGAGAACGACATTGATGTTCTTGTTGCCCTCGATGAAGCCACCATCACTCGGGAGCTGGAGGAAGTCAAACCGGGCGGTGTGGTCATCTACGATCCAGATGTTTTAGGTCCAGATGCACAAAAATTAGCAGAACAATCCAACTCGATCGGTTTGCCCTTTGCCCGCATGGCCGAGGAGCTCGGCCAGCCCAAGATCATGGGCAATGCCGTGGCCGCGGGGGCCGTGTGGGCCCTGCTCAGCGAGGATCTCACTGAGCTCCATGAGACGCTGGCCTTGATGTTCAGCGACAAAGGCCCAGCCATCGTGCAGGGCAATCAGCAGGTGGCCTCGGCTGGGTTTGCGCGGGTACGGGAGCTGCTGGGTGAGAGGCCCAGGCCCGGTAAGCCTGCTAACCCCGGGCCCCGTTTGGTGCTGCGGGGCAACGACGCCCTGCCTCTGGGCGCCTTGGCCGCGGGCGTGAAGTTCATGAGTGCCTATCCCATGACGCCCTCCACCGGAGTGACGGAGTTCATCTCCGAACACGGCCGCAGAGCTAAGGTCATCATGGAACAGGCGGAAGATGAAATCGCCGCGATCAATATGGCCATCGGCGCCAGCTACACCGGGGTGCGGGCCATGACCGCCACCTCAGGCGGGGGCTTCGCTTTGATGACTGAGGCCTTAAGCCTGGCTGGTTCGGCAGAAATCCCCATCGTGGTGGTCAACGCCATGCGGCCGGGACCAAGCACGGGGCTGCCCACCCGGACCGAACAGGGCGACTTAAGGTATGCTGTGGCCATGTCCTTTGGTGATTTCCCCCGGGCCGTTTTGGCACCTGGTGATGTGGAAGAAGCCTTCTACCTCATGGCCCACGCCTTTAACTTGGCCGAAGAATATCAGATGCCGGTGGTAGTGCTGAGCGATCAGCACCTCGCCGATTCCTACACCACTGTGCCGCCCTTTGATCTGAGCAGAGTTGAGATCAAGCGGGGTAAGGTAGTCTCTGGCGAGGAAGCCGGCCCAGACTACCTGCGTTACCGCTTTACGGCTGATGGCATTTCGCCGCGCCTCTACCCAGGCTTCGGCCAGGGCTTGGTGGTTGCGGCCGGCGATGAGCACGACGAACACGGACACCTCATCGAAGATGCCGAGACCAGGCAGAAGATGATGGAAAAACGCATGGCCAAGCAGAAACTGGTGGAGGAAAACGCTTTAGAGCCTGTGCTCTGCGGTGCTGAAGATGCCGAGCTCATGCTCATCGGGTTTGGTTCCACCAAAGGGGCGATCGCGGAAGCAGTGGAGATGCTGAACAGCCGGGGCATCAGAGCGCAGGGAGTGCACCTGCCGCAGGTCTTCCCGCTGCCTCAGGGCCTGGAAGTGCTGCTCCAGAAGCCTGCACGCAAGTTTATCGTGGAAGGAAACTACACCGGGCAGTTAGAGGAGCTTATTGCCTCTCGCTTCGCCTGGAAACCAGATGGCAGTATCCGGCGCTACGATGGCCGGCCCATGAACGCCAAGTACATTGTGGACAGGCTTCCGGGAGGTGTGTGCCATGGCTAACTCAGGATTTGTAGTGTGCAAGGAAACTGCTTGGTGCCCAGGTTGCGGCAACTTCGGGATTGTCCGAGCCCTGGCTAAGGCCCTTGATGGCTTGGGATTGCAGCCCAACGAAGTGCTCTACGTTTCTGGTATCGGGCAGGCAGGTAAGCTGCCCCATTACATCAGCGGGAATGTGTTGAACACCCTGCATGGACGCACCCTGCCCACGGCCACTGGGGCCAAGCTGGCCAACGGAGATCTGACGGTGATCGCGGTAGGCGGAGATGGAGATGGCTATGCGGAAGGCGGAAACCATTTCCTCCACGCCATCAGAAGGAACGTGAACATCACCTACATCGTCCACGACAACCAAGTGTTCGGCCTCACCAAAGGCCAGGCTTCGCCCAGAAGCGATCGAGGGATGGTCACCGGGACCACACCCCTGGGGGTATACAATGAACCGTTCAACCCCCTGGCCACTGCCATCACACTGAACGCCAGTTTCGTGGCCAGAAGCTATGCAGGTGATCAGGAACACCTGGCGCGCACCATTCAGGCGGCCATTCAGCACGAGGGCTTTGCTTTGATCGATGTGCTGCAGCCCTGCGTGACCTTTAACAAGATCAACACCTACCAGTACTTCCGGGAGAGGGTCTACGACCTGGACCAGGAGGAGGGCTACGATCGCACCGATCGCCAGGCTGCCTGGGCCAGAAGCTGGGAATGGGGTGACAGAATCCCCATCGGTATCTTCTACCAAATCCAGCGGCCCACCTTGGACCAGCACTATGCAGATATTCTGATCAAGCCTTTGGTCAGGCAGGAACTGGACAAAAGCGTTGTGGAGGAAATCCTTGACGAGTTTAGGATAGGTTAAATGAGCAAGCGGGGGATGGGACTATCCCCCGCTTGTTCATTGGTACAGGATTTCTAGGGGACTTGTAGAATGATAGCAGCAATATGATGGAGAAAAGGAATGAGCTCAGTGGCAGTGAATCACATTCAGAGTTTCACTAAAGGAACAGTTCTTTTTGCGGAAGGCACTCCCGCTGATGCCGTCTACTTCATTGCCGCGGGGAAAGCTTTGGTCATCCGCGGGGAGCAGCAGATCTCTTTGGGGCCCGGAGCCTTTCTGGGCGCGGTGGCTTTCTTCCAGGAAAGCCGCTATACCTATACGGCGGTGTGCTCCACGGAACTCAAGGCACTCACCATTACCAAGGAAAACAGCCGAGAAGTGGTGAGCAGGCAGCCCGCGGTTGCCTTGGCCCTCCTGCGGGAACTGGCCATGCAAGTGCCAGAGACAGGCGAACCCGTATTTATCCAAGGCCGCCAGGAGACAGCAGCCGCTGCCGAAGCGAGAACCACGGATGCGCTGCTGCCCGAAGGGCATCCCGTCTTTCCCGGTACAGTGCCGGTGGAATACGGTGATCTGGTCTTCCCGGTGGAAGTGGAGTGCCCAGCCTGTCAAACCAAATTTACCGGTATGCGCATCAGGACTTCCCGTCTGCAGCTGGCAGAGCAGCGTCCTGATTTCCGCAATGTCTACCGCAACTTCGAACCCAATTATTACTACATCTGGGTGTGCCCCAAATGCCTCTTTGCTTACCCGGAGCGGCAGTACAACCGGGTTTCTGATCTGGCGGTACGGCGCTGGCAGTCGGCCACCGCAGCCAGACCTCCCCAGGCCACGTTTGAGTTTTCTGTGCCCAGGACTATCCACGAGGCCATCGTGTCCTATTTTTTGGCCATGAAAACCTACGAGGTGATCGGGGCGGCACCGGATCTGTGGGCCAATCTTTGGCTGCGAATGCTGTGGATCTATGAAGATCTGGAGGAAGAGGAGCTGGCCCGGAAGGCAGCGGAAAAGGCGCGCCTGTACTTCGCGGAGTCCCTAGCCACCACCGCGCGCAGTGCTGGGGGCGATCAGCGGCTGTACATGATCTTGGGCGAACTGGATCTGCGGCTGGGCAATCGCGGCGAAGCCTATCGCAACTTCCATGCCGCGGCAACCATGACCGCAGGTGATCCTAGGCTCAAGAAGGTGGCCTCTGATCGAATCCTGGACCTGCGCTCGGGGCAGTGAATGGGCTTGAAAGCTGGCGATACTCAGCAGTACATCAGGTTTCTGTCTGAACGAAGGAGGACCGGGAAGTGAAGAAGTTGGCTGTGGTAGTAGTGATGGCGCTGCTGCTCACAGGATGTCTGGGCAGCGGAAGGTCTAACCGAGAGGTTGCAGGCAATCTGCAGGTCAGCTTCGTAGCCAAACGGCCTGGCGTCTCAAATCTAGCTCTCCTGTCCGAACCTGGAAATTGGGTATTTTCTTACTGGAGCGGGTTGTGGTGCTGAAGTGGACCAATCCTCCGCTGGAGACCTTCGAGCAGGTGCGGATTGTGCGCAAGGAGGGGGAAGCACCGCAGAGTCTCGAGGATGGGGAAGAGGTCTATACAGGGAGATTTCCCATCTTCCAAGACCACGCTGTGGAAGAGGGACGGGAGTACCACTACTTGGTGGTTGTGGAAGACTGCTACGGAACCATGAGCCAAGGCAGAAGGATCAGCATCAAAACAGACCCTCCGCAGGTGGATGAAATCAGGCTGGAAGTACGTGAGGGCGGCGGGATCAAATGGCTGGAGGATATCCTCACCATGACGGTAGGTGACAAACTCTGGTTCTCCGCCGTAGGCTGGAAGAATGGCACCTCGGTGAACATAGCGCCGAAGTGGGAGATCGAGCAGGAGGATGAGGTGATCTCTTTGCGGCACGAGCAGGGGGATCAAAATGAAATTAGGGCGTTGCTGCCGGGCCGTGCAGTAATTACTGGTTACCTGCCCGAGTCCTTCGGCTCCAAGCCGGTGACCTTAACCGTTATTGTCGAAGAATAGACCGCAAGAGCCGGGGCTTTCCCGCACGCAGATCGAGCCCCGGCGCGAAGTTGTTGTCTATTCCCCGCGGGTGTGGTATAATACCTAAGAGCTGGCCCCGTAGCTCAGGGGATAGAGCAGCGGTTTCCTAAACCGTGTGTCGCAGGTTCGATTCCTGCCGGGGCCGCCATCTAATATCGATGAATAAAGAGTTTGAAGCCAGTACCCCCGGTGGGTATACTGGCTTTTTGACATTTTACTGCACTTTTTACTGCAATCTTTTTTGGCAACGTTGACTTTAAGCGTTGGGTGAACAAGCAGAAGGGGCCTTGTGGCAATACCTTCCTGTTTTCCAATCGGGAATAGCTTAGGCTACCG
>JAAYMM010000058.1 GCA_012521335.1 Bacillota bacterium
ATGAACACCAATTGTGGCGAGGTCTCTCGCCTACTAAAGCTTGACGCGTACAAATAGATGTTTGCCCCTTGACACCCGCGCGGCGCCTTGGTACAATATCAGTTTATTTGACAACCGCCTCTCCTTGTGGTAGAATTATTTCGACAAAATCCGAGAAGGCGGTGACCGAGGTGGCTGGGGAAGTGAACAGTATCCAGCAGATACGGCTGGATCTCGAATCCTGTGTGGGCAAACGAGTCAAACTGAGGGCCAACCGAGGCAGGAAGAAGATCGTGGAGGCGGAGGGGATCATTGAAAACACCTACCCCAAGCTTTTCGTGGTTAAACTCGATGCATCACACTCCTTAGACCGTCTATCTTACACCTACGCGGACGTTTTGACCAAGACAGTGGAAGTGACTGTGGACGACTGTATCATTGGAGACAACTCAGCCGCCAATGAATAAAACGACAGTCTGAGGCACCGGCAGCGGTGCTTTTTTCTTTGCCCCCTTCATAAGTATCAGGGAGGGGGTGGCGGACATGTGGAGGCTGAAACGGCGCTTAGGATCCCGCATTCTGCGTTTCGGGGATCGGGGCTCCGATGTACGCGAGCTCCATGCCTTTCTCCGCCTCCAGGGCTATGACCTGGGTGAAGAAGACTATTATGGCTACTTGACGAAAGACGCAGTGCAGCAGTTCCAGCGCGACCACGGCCTGGTTGCAGATGGTATTGC
Organism: Bacillota bacterium; assembly: GCA_012521335.1. Taxonomy (GTDB): domain Bacteria; phylum Bacillota; class Limnochordia; order Darwinibacteriales; family Darwinibacteriaceae; genus DTU010. The sequence continues at coordinate 717 of JAAYMM010000058.1, forward strand.
TGGCAGGCGTTTTTTTGCTTTGGCGCTCAAGGAAGACCTGCCCGTGCGCAGGCGGGTACATGTGGTCCAGCCCCAGGAAACACTGGAAGCGATTGCGGAAAGATACGGCGTAGGGCCGGAGGCTTTCGGCCGCTATCCAGGCAGAGGCGGCATCTACCCAGGCCAGCGCCTGGTCTTTTTTGATCGGGAAGTGTGGGGCATCTGTCGCGGCGGCGTGCAGCTTGAGGCAGCAGGCCAGATGCTCACCGGGGTGATCTGCTCCGACCCGCAGGACGCGCCATCTGGGTTGCCCTGTTTGCTGCGGCCCGCGGAACCCGCTTGGGATGTGGTGCGCATCCATAGTGCCTTGAAGACTTCCCGGAGCAGGAAGAGCGCGGCCAAGTGGTTCCTGGAAGCCGCTCAGGCGGCGCCTCGCACCTGCGGGCTGTATCTGCCCTGGCGGGAAGTGGCCAGACTGGACGGGGTGCGCTATCTCAAGCTCCTGCGCTATCTGCGGCGGCTGCTAGGGCCCTCCGTAATGCTCTGGGTTGAGTTGGGGCCCGAGGTTCCTCCCTGGAGAATCTGGGGCGGGGTGGATTACGCTAAAGTCAATGACCTCGTGGACCGGATCGTGATCCGCATGCCGCGGGCGGAACAGCCGGGTCCCGTGTTGAACCTGGAGCCCCTGCGGGAGCTGCTGCGCTCGGTGCGCCGCGATGTCCATTCCTGGAAGATTCTGCTGGACGTACCGGTCTGTGCAGTAGAGTGGGAGATGTCGGCAGCAGGAACCAACCGCGTGGAGCTGTCCTACCACCAGGCTCGCTCCAAGGCTCTGCGGCGGGGGGCACGCCTGCGCACGAGTGAGCAGGGAGAACCGTACTACAGCTATCAAAGCCGGGGTTCCCGCCATGAAATCCACTTTCCCCAGCTGGCCGCCTTGGCCGATCTGTGTGCCTTGATCAACCGCTGTAATCTGGCGGGCATCATCCTTGCTGGGCTTGGTCAGGAAGACCCCAGGATCTGGGAGGTGCTGCGGGCCCACTTCCGGACAGCCGCTTTGAATATTTCCGAGCAATAGACATGTTTTGCAAGCCGTGTTCATAGATATTAAGGAAAGCTGGCGGGGGAGACTGCGCCGGCTCACTACGGCAAAAAGGGGGAGAGAGATGAGCCTGAGTGTAAAAGAGAACCGCATTGCGGCGGTGAATCGCGTGGGGGAAAACACGCTGCAGACAGTGCTCCAGGGTAAGGTTGAACTGCCCAGCACCGCAGCTCCCGTCGGCAGAATCGTATGGGTGAAAGGCGTCCCAGTGGTGCACTCCTATGCTGTGGACCAGGATCGCGTCTATGTGCAGGGAGCAGTGGATCTTACCATGGTCTATGTGCCCGAAGCGCTAGAAGATGAACCAGCGGGGCTGAAACGGGTGGAATGGCCTGGTGCCCTCCCCTTTGACGCCCATGTGGAAGTAATAGGCGCGGAACCTGAAGCCAAAACCAACGTGGAACTGACGGTTTTGGCCTGTGAATGGGACCTGGCTGCTGGCCAGTTTGCCGTGGATGTGGATCTCATCCTGGCCATAACGGCCCAGGTCGATCAGGTGCGCGAGTTCACCGCGATCAGCGCTGCCAACCTGGCCAAACCTGTGAAGCTGGTCACCGACGGGGTTGTGCTCAATCCCGTACCGCCGCCTGTGGAACTGCCGGTGGCCAAACAGATCACGGGCATGCTGGAGTTCGCTGGCGAGGAAGATGATCTGGTACGGACTGTTCTGGACTTGGAGCCCCAGATTAAGCTGGAGGAACCTGTGTTCAGCGAGGGGGAAGTGGTGATCAAGGGCTGGGCAGCACTTACCCTGCTCTATGAAACAGAGAGCTTCACGGTTAAGCTGCGGGAGTACAGCCAGGCCCTGAACTTCGAGCTCAGCTTTGCCCGGGAGGAGCTCCAGCCCGGCATGACCCTGGAACCGCGCCTTAAGGCGCGCTGCGAAGGGTTTGTGGTCAACGACGGGCGGAGTCTGCGGGTGGAACTGAGCCTGAATGGCGCCCTGCTGGCCAGCAAGCCCCAGCCTGTGCAGATCCTCACCGAGATTTCGACGCCAGGCGGCTTGGTGGAGGTGCGCAGGGAGATGCTGGCCGCGGACAGCTTCGTGACCCAAAAGGAGCAGCAAGCCGTGGTGCGGGGGCTGATCGAGCTCAGTCAGGATCTACCGCCCATACGGGAGATCCTCAAACTGCGGGCGGTGGCGCACCTCACCGACTACGAGGTGGAGGAAGACAAACTGACCATTCAGGGCGTGCTCGATGCGGAAGTGTTCTACCTGGCCCATTCGGAAGAAGATGTCAAGCCTCTCTTCAGAGGATACTTCCCAGAAGCGCTGCCCTTCACCCAGACGCTGGCGGTGCCAGGTTTGGAGTTGGGAATGCAGCCCCGCGTTAGCGTGGAGGTACTCTCGGCCCGGCCTGATCTGATCAACCGGGAGACCATGGAAGCAGCCGTGACTCTGCGCTACAAGGTGAACGTACTGGAGTATCTGGAGGTGGAAGCGGTCGTGGAGGCGGTGGACGTGGAGCCTGCTCCAGAGGATCCACCCACATTGACCTTTGTCTTCGCCCAGTGCGGAGATACCGTCTGGAAGCTGGCCCGGCGCTATCATACCAGCGAAGAAGCTATCCGCAAGACCAATCCCAGCCTGCAGGATGAGGCGGAGGTAAAGCCGGGAGACTGCGTGTACATTCCCAGAAGTTAGCAGCAGGGCAGACCAATGGACCTCTCTGGGGTCCATTTTTTCTTGGGCAGGGCATACTACCCCTGAGTCTAACAAGGGGGGATTGCGGTGCTGGCTCTGCTCATGGCCGCTTTATCGGGTATTCTCATGGCCCTGCAGGGGTCGTTGAATTCCGCTCTGGGTAAGGCCGTTGGCCTCCTAGAGGCCACCTTTGTGGTGCAGGTAGTAGGCTCCATCACCGGCCTGATCCTGCTGCTGGCAGGACTGGGCCAGGGGAGCCTGCTCAAGTTCAGAGAGGCCCCCTGGTACACCTACCTGGGCGGCCTTTTAGGTGTGGCCATCGTGTACTTGGTGGTCGCGGCCATTGCCCAGGCCGGCGTGGCATCTGCCACCACAGCCATCATCTTGGGGCAGGTGATCACCGCGGCGATGGTGGATTACTTCGGGTGGTTCGGAGTGGAGCAGGTGCCCTTCAGCCTGTGGAAGGGTCTGGGCATCGTGCTCATGGCTGCCGGCGCCTGGCTGTTATTGTCCCGCTGAGTACAGGAGGAATTTTCTGCTCAGTGCGGAAATAAAGCTAGGGACAGGAGGCAGATCATGGACCAGATTTCACTGCGGGCCTACGCTAAGATCAATCTCACTTTGGATGTGGTTGGACGGCGCTCCGATGGCTATCATCTGTTGACCAGTGTTATGCAGTCAGTTTCCCTGGCAGATACGGTCACGTTGCAGAAGAGGCCAGAGGGTGTGGTCATCCGCAGTGACGATGCTCGGCTGCCCCTGGATCAGACCAATACGTGCTGGCGTGCGTTCACCGCCTTTATGAGCTGTACGGAGCTGAAAGGCGGTGTCGAGATTTCCATTGCCAAAAAGATACCCATGGCTGCTGGTTTGGGTGGCGCCAGTGCCGACGCGGCGGCAGTTCTCCACGGGCTGAACAAGCTGTACGGTGCAGGGCTCAGCCTGGAACAACTCCAGGAACTGAGCGTGAGCGTGGGGGCTGATGTTCCTTTCTGCCTGCAGGGGGGAACCTGTTTCGTACAGGGCATTGGTGAAGCGGTCACTCCCCTGACCTCGTTCCCCCGGGCCAGCTTAGTGCTTGTGAAGCCTGAGGCCAACGTGCTCACCGCGGAAGTGTACAAGAGACTGAATCCCAGCGCCCACGGCACCAGCTACTCAGCCAAGCTGCGCGAAGGCTTAAGCGCGGGCCGCAGCGTCCCCGAACTCGCCCAAAGCCTAGGCAATGCCCTGGAGACGGTGACGGAGAAGCTGGTTCCTGAGGTAGTCCTGTGGAAGCAGCGCCTGCTGGACCACGGGGCCCACGGCGCGCTTATGAGCGGGAGCGGGCCCAGTGTGTTTGGGTTGTTCAGCGAGGCCGAGCGGGCCAAAAGTTTCCAGACCCGCTTTGCCGGCCAGGCACAGGTCTTTGTGGTCGATCTGGCCGCTGTGGGCGTGGAGGAAATCAACGGAGGCGACCAATCGTGAAAAAAGTGGATGCCGTAGTGTTGGCAGGAGCTCCGAACAACGGTCAGCTGCAGGAAGCGGATGGGGCTAAATGGGAAGCCGCCATTCCCATCCACGGAAAGCCCATGGTGAGCTACGTGGTGGAGGCGGTGCAGAATGCTGAGCATGTGGCTAGAACCGTTGTGGTGGGGCCCTTGGAAATCAAAGATGCGCTGCCTCAGGGCATCACCTTTGTGCCCAGCGGCAGCAGCCTCCAGGAGAACATCTTCTTGGCCCTTGACAAGCTGGACAAGAAGAACAACATCCTGTTGATCACCTCCGACATTCCCCTGGTGCACGCGGAGGCCATTGATGACTTTGTGGAGCGCTGTGCTGAGCTTCCCGGCGACGTCTACTACGCCCTGATCTCCAAGGAAGCTAACCAGCAGATGTACCCCGAGTCGCAGCGCACCTACTTCACCCTGAAAGAGGGCTGCTTTACTGGGGGAAATGTGCTGCTGGCCAGCCCACAGGCGATCATCAACTCCCGCTGGGTGATGGACCAGGTGTTTTCCCAGCGCAAGAAACCGTGGAAGTTAGTGCGCATGCTGGGACTCGTCTTTATTCTGAAGTTCCTCACTAAGCGGCTGTCCATGGGAGAGCTGGAGAAAAGGGCCAGCTCTATTCTGGGCTACAAAGGGGTTTTCATCATCACACCCTATCCAGAATTGGGCACGGATGTGGATAAGCCCAGCGACTTGGCCCTGGCGCGCAAAGCCTTGGCCCCCGTGCAGGGCAAAGAAGCATAGTGATCCGGGATTACCTCGTCCCACCGGCGAGGTTTTTTCCTGAGCATTAAGTTACCAGGAGGGTTACCATGGCAACTGCAGCGGCAGTGATTCTAGCTGCGGGACAAGGTTCCCGTATGAAGTCGAACTTGGCGAAAGTACTGCATCCCCTGGCGGGCCTGGAGATGGTGAACCATGCGGTGCGCAATGTGCGTTTGGCACAGTTTGAGGAAATTATCGTGGTGGTTGGCTATCAAGGAGAAAAAGTCCGGGCTGTGCTGGAAGGAGTTACCGTAGTTGAGCAGAAGGAGCAATTAGGCACGGGCCACGCGGTGGATCAGTGCCGAGAAGTCCTCAGTTCTTTCGATGGGCCTGTCTTGGTCACTTACGGAGATACCCCCCTGTTTCGCAGTGAGACCTTCCAAGCACTGCTGGCCTACCATCAAGAGCAGCAGGCTGCGGCCACCATCGTCACCGCCTGCTTCGCCGATCCCACAGGCTACGGGCGAATTTTGAGAGATGAGAACAACCAGGTGCTTGGCGTGGTTGAGCATAAGGATGCCACCCCGGAGCAGCGCCTGATTTCCGAGATCAATACCGGGACGTATATGTTCCAGAGCAAGCTGCTCTTCCATTACCTGGCTCAGATAACTCCCGAAAATGCCCAGGCAGAGTATTACCTGCCTGATGTGCTGCCGCTCATGATCGCCGACGGTCACCGGGTGGCAGGATTTATATTGGATGATCCCACCGAGAGCATGGGCATCAATGACCGCATTCAGCTCGCGGAGGCTGAAGCGCTCTTAAGGGACCGCATCTGCCGCTACTGGCAGGAACAGGGGGTGACCATCGTTGATCCCCAATCCACCTGGATAGAGTGGGACTGCGAAATTGGCCAGGATACTGTGATTTACCCGGGGTGTCTGATCCAAAAGGGCAGCCGCATCGGGGAGAACTGCCGCATCGGCCCGAACTGCCGATTGTCTGGGGCAGTGGTGCACAGCGGCGCTGTGCTGGAGTATACGGTGGTTGTGGACAGGACTGTGGGTCAAGACGAACGCATCCTGCCGTTTTCTTTCCTTACTAAGTAAAATCCTTTGGGGGGCTGTAACGTGACGGTAAGTGGTAAGAGACTAAAAGTATTTTCGGGGAACTCCAATCCCGAGCTGGCCAGAGATATCTGCCGCTGCTTAGGGATTGAGCTGGGCCAGGCCGAGCTCCTGCGTTTTCAGGACGGCGAGATACGGGTCAGGAACGTGGAGACGGTGCGGGGGGTGGAAGTGTTTATCGTCCAGCCGCTGAACTATCCTTCCGCCGAGAATATCATGGAGCTGCTGATCATGATCGACGCCATGCGCAGGGCGTCCGCCAAGCAGATCTGCGCAGTGATCCCCTATTACGCCTATGCTCGGCAGGATCGCAAGACGCAGCCGCGGGATCCCATCGCAGCCAAACTGCTGGCCAATTTGATCACTGCGGCCGGAGCTGACCGGGTGGTGACCCTAGACCTGCACGCGGGGCAGATTCAGGGCTTCTTCGATATCCCCGTGGACAATCTGAAGGGCATTCCCATCATCACTGAGTACCTCCAGCGCAAGCAGCTGCAGGATGTGATTGTGGTCTCCCCAGATGTGGGCGGTGTAGTCCGCGCCCGGGAGCTGGCAGATCGTCTCAACTGCCAGATCGCCATCGTAGACAAACGGAGGCCCAGACCCAATCAGGCCGAAGTGATGAACATTATCGGCGAAGTCGGCGGCAAAACTGCCATTCTCCTGGATGACATGATTGATACTGGGGGAACCATAGTAAATGCGGCTAAGGCTCTGATCGAAAAGGGAGCAGTGGAAGTGTACGCCTGCTGCACGCACGCGGTGTTCTCTCACCCAGCACCACAGATTCTGCAAGACAGCCCCATTAAGGAAATAGTGGTTACCGACAGCATTCATCTGCCGCCTGAGAAACAGATACCCAAACTCACAATACTGTCCGTGGCTCCCCTCTTCGCGGAGGCTATCCGCCGCATCTTCGAAGAAAGGCCTGTGAGCAAGCTGTTTGACTAGCGCCGCTAAGAATGATATCATTAAGCGGTGTAAAGGAGGCAGCAGAACCATGACAAATTACCAACTAACCGTGGAGGAAAGGACCCAGACTGGGAAGGGTTACAACAAGAAACTCCGGGCTGAGGGCAAGATACCCGCTGTAGTCTATGGTTTTGGTCAGGAAGCCGCGACGCTCCAAGCAGATTGGCGTGATGTGGAGCGGATGCTGTCCGGGCCGGTCAACTTGGTTGATCTGAACCTGGGCACAGGCAAGAAGACCGCCATAGTCAAAGACGTGCACCGTGATCCGGTGAAGGGTACGCTCCTGCATGTGGATTTCTACGAAGTAGACCTCACCAAGAAGCTGGAAGTCACTGTACCGATCCGGATTGTTGGGGAAGACCAGCGTCCCAGCGATGGCGGCGTTGTGGAAACTCATCTGTGGGAACTCACTGTACTCTGTCTGCCCACCGACATACCCAATGCCATCGAAGTTGATGTAAGCGGACTCGAGCTGGATCAAGGCCTCACCGTAGGCGAACTCCAGCTGCCCGCGGGAGTGGAAGCTCTCAGTGACGCCGATGAGCTCGTGACCAAAGTGGTCCTGCCGCGGCGTCCGGAAGCAGAAGAAGCAGAAGCAGAAGCTGAAGCCGCCGAAGGGGAAGCTCCAGAAGCATCCGCAGAAGCAGCTGAAGACGGCGGAACAGAAGGATAAGCTTGAGCTGCAAACAGAGGATACGCACAGTGCCATCCGCCACTGTGCGTTTCTTCTGATCCCAAGGTAAGGGGGTAAGCGTTTGAAGGTCATAGTGGGCTTAGGCAACCCCGGGCTGCGCTATGCCCATACCAGGCACAATATGGGTTTCTGGGTCGTGGACCTCTTGAGCCAGAGGTGGGGCATTCCCTTGACCAAACACAAGTTTGGGTCGAAAATTGGGGAGGGCCGTTTTTTCACTCAGCAGGTCATGCTGGTCAAACCCCAGACCTTTATGAACCGCAGCGGCGAAGCGGTGGGCGATCTCGTCAGGTTCTACCAGTTGGATCTGGCTGATCTCTTGGTGATCTACGATGATCTGGACCTGGCCCCCGGCATGCTGCGGGTCAGAGCCGGCGGCAGTTCGGGAGGGCATCGGGGAGTGGCCAACATCATCGACCATCTCCAGGCCAGCAGCTTTCCCCGGGTGCGCATCGGCATCGGGGCACCTCCCGAGCACCTTGAAACCGCCGACTACGTATTGCAGGTAATCGATGCAGCCGACACTAAAATTCTGCAGGAGGCCTGCCAGCGGGCAGCCGATGCAGTGGAAGTGTGGCTGAAAGAAGATGTCTTCGCGGCCATGAACCTATACAACCGGAGGCAGATCAGCGGTACATGACCGCAGAGGGGGAAGCACATTGTCGCTACAGAGCTTAGTGGAACTCCTGCGCCAGAGCAGGGAGCTGAGCCTCGTAGGTCAGAGCATCCGGTCGGAACAGGGCAGGGGGCAGATTGTCACCGGGCTATCGGGCAGCCAGCGCTCCGTCTTTCTCAGCACCATCTATGATCCCCAGCGGGTTATGCTGGTGGTGACGGGAAGCCAGAGCCAGGCCGAGAAACTGGCCCAAGATCTGCAGACTCTGCTGCCCGAGAGCAGAACCCTGATTTGGGAAGCCAACGAGCTGATGCCCCACGAGGAAGCCCTCACCGCTCTGGACCTCAGGGCCTCGCGCCTGATGGTACTGCAGGAAGGGCATAAACCAGGAACGATCATCTTGACATCCATAGATGCGCTTTTGGAGGGACTCGTGGATCCAGACCGCATGCGGAATTCAGAAATTTCAGTCAAATGGGGTACTCGCCTGGATCTCGATCAGACTGCTGATCTGCTTGTCAACTGGGGTTACGAGCGGGTGCCTGTGGTGGAGAACTTCGGCCAGTTCAGCATCCGCGGCGGCATCTTAGATATCGCGCCCTTCCATCTTGCTCAACCAGTGCGTATTGAGCTCTTTGGCGATGAAGTGGACTCCCTGCGCAGTTTTGACTTTGCCAGCCAGCGGTCTCTGGAGAACTTGGGAGAAGTGGTGATCAAACCAGCCAGGGAGACGCTGTATGATCTGGACAGCTTAGACCGCATCAAGGAAGCGATCTGGCAGGCGGCACAACAGCAGAGCGAGCGCCTGCACAGGCTCAAGCTCATGGAAGAGGCCGATGAGCTTTTGGCCCGTACCGCGCGCCACCTGGAAGCCTTTGATCAGCAGCGCTATTTTCCCGGCATGAACCAGTACAAAATGTTCTTCGGGCCCATCGTCTCCCTGTTGGAGTACCTGCCTGCGAACACCCTTGTAGTTCTGGATGAGCCGGTACGCCTGAAAGAGGCCGCGGTGGGCGCCTCCATGGAAATCGGTGAGCATTTCAGCGAGCTGCTCAAGCGCGGGCGCATCCTGAGCAACCTGGCGGATCTCTACTGGGATTGGAACTCCCTCTGGTCCAAGTTCCAAAAATACAGGCCCGTCTACCTGTCGGTGCTGGGCAAGCGGGTCAGCGGCATGGAAACCCTTGCTTCCACAGCCATCAGCATGCGCATGCCTGAGCACTGCGGCGGCAAAATCGAGCGCATGCTGCGCCGGGTGAAGCAGCTGCGCCGGGATCACTACCGCATCCTTATTCTGGTTTCTTCAAAAGAGCGTGGCCAGCGCCTTCTGGAACTGCTGCGCGAAGAGGACGTACCCGCGGTGTACGTAGACCAGCTGGGTAAAGAGCTGCAGGTGGGCAACTGCGTGATCACCACCGGAGCCCTGGAGACGGGCTTCGAGTACCCCGCTTTTAAACTCAGCGTCATCACCGAGCTGGAGCTTTACGGCCGGCCCAGGAAAAAGACCCGGGCCCCCAAAGTGGAGGAGGGCCTGCGTATCGCGCCCCATGAGCTGCGCGAGGGCGACTATGTGGTGCACATCAACCACGGCATCGGGCAGTACATGGGGATTGAGCAGCTGGAGGTGGATAACCGCCGCAAAGACTACCTGCTCATCTGCTATGCTGGGCAGGATCGGCTTTACGTGCCCGTGGACCAGATCCACCTCCTCCAGCGCTATGTGGGTCTGGACGAAGGGGCGCCGCGCCTGAGCAAGCTCGGAGGCAGTGAATGGAATCGGGTCAAAAAGCGGGCCAAAGAATCTGTTCAGCAGATGGCCGAAGGCCTGCTGAAACTCTACGCGGAGCGGGAAGCGGCGCCGGGCTTTGCCTTTCCACCCGATACTCCCTGGCAGAGGGAGCTGGAGAACTCCTTCCCCTATCAGGAAACCCCCGATCAGCTGCAGGCCATTGCAGCTGTGAAGCGGGATATGGAAAGGGATCGGCCCATGGATCGCCTGCTCTGCGGCGATGTGGGCTACGGGAAAACGGAGGTGGCGATCCGCGCCGCCTTTAAAGCGGTGATGGGAGGCAAGCAGGTCGCGGTGTTGGTGCCCACCACCATTTTGGCCCAGCAGCATAAGCGCACCTTTGAGGATCGCTTTGAAGGCTTCCCGGTGAATGTGGCGGTGGTAAGCCGTTTTCAGACCCAGAAAGAGGTGGCCCAGGTACTCAAGGGTGTGAAAGCCGGCACGGTGGATGTGCTCATCGGCACGCACCGGCTGCTGTCCAAAGATGTCACCTTCAAAAACTTAGGGTTGGTCATTGTCGATGAAGAACAGCGCTTCGGAGTGGTCCAGAAGGAAAGGCTGAAAGAAATCACGCGGAACGTTGATGTGCTCACCCTTTCCGCTACACCCATTCCGCGCACGCTGCATATGGCCATGGTGGGGGTGCGCGACATGAGTGTGATTGAAACTCCCCCCGAAGATCGCTATCCCGTACGCACCTATGTGGTGGAATACGATGATCAGCTGATCCGCCAGGCCATCCTCAGAGAACTGGCCCGGCAGGGACAGGTCTATTTCGTGCACAACCGGGTGCAGTCTATCGAGCATGTCTATAACGAACTGCAGAAGCTGGTGCCTGAGGCCAGAATTGCCATTGCCCACGGCCAGATGGACGAGACAGTCTTGGAGCGGGTGATGCTGGACTTTTATAACGGCGAGTTCGATATCCTGCTCTGCACCACCATTATCGAGACGGGCATGGATATCGGCAATGTGAACACACTGATCGTGGATGAAGCCGACCACCTGGGATTAGCCCAACTTTACCAACTCAGGGGCAGGGTGGGCCGAACCAACCGGGTAGCTTACGCCTACTTCACTCACCGCAAAGACAAAGTGCTCACGGAAGATGCGGAAAAGCGCCTGGCGGCCATTAAAGAATTCACCGAGCTCGGCTCGGGCATCC
>JAAYMM010000059.1 GCA_012521335.1 Bacillota bacterium
ACCCCAGCGGCACCGATGTGCTGCGCAGAAACGGGTTTTTCGAGCCCATCGGTGATGTGTCTACGGCGCCGGAGTACCGCAGCTCCCCAGAGATTCCCTCCACGTCGTTCATTGATATCGTCGCCAGGCCCGATGGCTTGTACTCGGTCTTGGACCGCCAGCGCGGCCGCATCTTCACCTACGAAAGCGACGGCCATCTGCTCTACGTCTTCGGCGGTTTGGGCACTACCGAAGCCACCTTCCGGGTGCCTGTGGCTTTGGATGTGCTTGATGAAACCATTTTGGTGGTAGATCGGGGGGCCAACCGGGTAGTGGTGTTTGCACCCACGGAGTATGCCCGGCTGATTCACGGCGCGATCCGGGAGTACCAGGGCGGCAACTACCAGCGCTCCGCGGAGCTCTGGCAGGAGGTGCTGCGCCGCAACCTCAACTACGACCTGGCCTACACCGGTATCGGCCGGGCCCTGCTGAGGCAGGATCAGTTCGCCGCAGCCATGGCCAGCTTCCGCCTGGGCAGCAACAGGGAACAGTATTCCAAGGCCTTCGGACTCTACCGCCGGGAAGTAATGGCCGCCAACTTCGGGAAAGTGATGGCGGGGCTGTTCGCGGTCACTGCCGCTATCCTGGTCTGGAGCAGGCTCAAGCCGCGTTTCGCCTTGGCCTTAACGGCCAAAAGTGAAGCAGCCGCGGTTTACCAAGTGCCTGGACGCAGAGCCGGCTACGTGAACAGCCTGCTGTACGCTAAGCATGTAATCTTCCATCCTTACGATGGGTTCTGGGACCTCAAGCACGAAAAGCGGGGGAGCCTCAGTGCCGCACTGACCATCGTGGGCTTGGTGGCCGTAACCCATGTGGTCATCCGCCAGTACACCGGATTTATCTTCAACCCGCGGGATCTTTCCCGCCTGAACGTGCTGGTGGAGCTGCTCAGCGTGCTCGTGCCCTTTTTCCTCTGGGCAGTGGTGAACTGGGCCTTGACCACCTTGATGGACGGCAAGGGTACCCTGCGGGATATTGTAATTGCCACGGCCTATGCCCTGGTGCCTTTTGTGCTGATCAATCTGCCCTTAACCTGGGTGAGCAACTATCTGACTATGGAGGAGGGCACGTTCTACCACTTCTTCAGAATCACTGCCGTCCTGTGGAGTGCCTATCTGGTCTTTATTGGGATGGCGGTGACCCACGATTACGAGAAGGGAAAGAACTTCTGGACTTGCGTCTTAACCATCGTGGGTATTGGTGTGGTGCTCTTTATCGGTCTCTTGTTCATCCATGTGATCAATGTCGTTATTGGCTTTATCTCCTCGGTTTACGCCGAGTTAGTCCTGCGCTTGTAGGGGGTGAGAGAATGCACCGCTTGCTGGTAACTACCTTAATCGTGCTAACCTGCGCCACAGCCTGCTCGGCCCAGGCTGAGCTCCCCGCGGGTTTCACCCTCGCTGCCGAAAACGAACACCTGGCTTTGTACATCCACCTCGAAACCACGGAGATCGCGGTATACGACAAAGCAGCAGATGAGCTCTGGTTTTCCAATCCCCAAGGCAGGAACAGGCGCGCCGGGGTAGGGCAGGACGTGGTGCAGATCCGCTACGATACTCCCACCACCCCTGACAAGCTCATGGACAGCTGGACCCACAGCGTGCTTCTGGGGCAGGCCTTCATCAAGTCGCTACCCAACGGGGTCAGGGTGGAATACCAGTTGGGGGCCGAATACCCCGAAGGCACAGTGCTTATGCCGCAGCTGATCAAAGCAGGTGTCTTTGAACAAGAGATCTTGGCCCAGGTGAGCCCAGCTGATCAGAACACCCTGCTGCGCTACTACACTCCCATTTTCGTGCGCGAACCCTACCCCTTTGAGCTGGGCGTCACCAGCGCAGCCCGGGAGCTGGAGCGCCAGTTCTTTGGCGATCTGATCATCGTACCTCTCACCGCCGAGTACCAGGCCCTGGTGGAGGAGGCCCAGGGGCTGGCGCCGGGCTCGGGGGAGCTGCGCAACCTTACGGAAAAGATTGCCAAACAGCGCATGGATGTCCTGTATCTGCTTTTGGAAAAGTTCACCGGGTTTCTTTTGGGCAGCGGGGAAGGAGCCCGCTCCATTGGCTACCGCAAGGATATTACCAGCGCAGCCGATCTGACCAAAGCCGATTTCGCCCATCTCCAAGAAGAACCCAGCTACCTGCTGGCGCGTCTCGCTCCGCTGCTCCAGGATCAAGTAGCCCGCATCTTTGCTCAGGTTGGTTACAGTGTGGCAGACCTCACCCGGGACCATGTGCAAAACCGCTTGGACCCCCCAACCCCATCGGTGGAGCGTTTTATGGTCCCGGTTGAATACACCTTGGACGGGCGGGAGCTCTTGGTGCGCATCCCCATGGCAGAAGTAGTCTACCCCAAGGATCAGCCCACCGCTTACCAGGTGAACTGGGACGGCTCTCTAGGGGAAGAGGTGGTCATTTACGATCCCAGCAAAGAGCTGGCCACCTATCCTTTGACCAGCATCGCTTTACTGCGTTATTTCGGCGCGGCAGACACGGAAGCGCAGGGATACATCTTCGTGCCCGATGGCTGCGGCGCGCTGATCTACCTCAACAACGGCAAGACCAGTCAAACGCTCTACAGCGAGCCGGTGTACGGGTGGGATGGGGCCCTGCCCCTAAGCGAGCGCCGGCCCTACGACCGGGAAATCAACTATCTGCCTGTCTTCGGCCTCAAGCAGGGTGAGCGGGCGTTCTTTGCCGTGATCGAGCAGGGCGAGGCCATTGCCCAAATCAGGGCGGATATTGCTCGGCCCACCTCCCAGTACAACGTGGCCTATGCGGCTTTCCAGACCATACCCAAGGCGGCCCGGCGGCTGGATCAGTTCACCCAGATCAACCTCTACCAGAGCCGACCCTACCTGGGTGATCTGGTGGTGCGCTATACCTTCCTCTACGGAGCGGAGGCCACCTACAGCGGCATGGCCCGCTACTACCAGGACTACCTGATCAGCCGGGGAGGGCTCACCCAGCGCCGTAAGGGTGAGGGGATACCCTTCTTCTTGGAAGTGATCGGCGTTGTACCTAAGATCCAGCCCGTGGTGGGTGTGGCCCGGGA
>JAAYMM010000060.1 GCA_012521335.1 Bacillota bacterium
GTGAACACAGGCAGCATTCTGGGGCGCTTCGGTGCGGGTGCGGCCGAGACGGCCCGCATCCTGCTTACCCACGATATGGCGCACTTTGTGGCCAGCGATGCCCACAGCCTGCACCGCCGGCCGCCGGATCTTCCTGCTGCCCATGAGGTTCTGGTGGAGATGGTGGGAGCGGAGCGGGCGAAGGAACTTGTGGAAGACAATCCGCGGGCAGTGCTCAGCGGCGATTTTGCGCCCAGGCGCGCGCCCCGCGCCTACACCAGGAAGCGGCGCTTCTTCCTGTTTCGGCGCTGAGCCGGCTGAATAGGATGTGCCGCCCTTCCGTATATTAGGAGCGGGAGGTGTCGCGGTTGGTTTTGTGCAGGCACATGAGCACCCGGAAAGACGGGGAGGGGAAATTGGAGTTTTACTGCTGGCACTTTGACCGGCGCATCGAGCTGGACCTGCTGGACAGGTGCCAGCTCTGTCCTAAATATGCGAAGAGTTAGGCGAACCCGATTGGAAGGGGAATTAGTTTGGTTCAATGGGCTGTTGTTGCCGGGTATGTCCTGGTTATCTTTCTTTTCTCCCGCAATGATGTTTCCGGAGCGGGCTATACTGCGGAGCTGCTGGCCAAGTGGTTTCCCCATCTCAGCCGGGCTGAGCTCCGCCACTATGTTTTTCTGCTGCGCAAGGTCGGGCATGTGCTTGCCTACGGCCTTTTGACTTTTCTGGCTTACCTCGCTGCGCGCAAGACCAAAAAGCTGCAGGCCCGTCCGGTACTCACGGCCGTGCTCGCCAGCCTGCTTGTGGCCGCGGTAGACGAGAGCTACCAGGTGCACCTGCAGCACCGCAGCGGTGTCTGGGAGGATGTGCTCATAGACTTTCTGGGTATAGCCGCGGTGGGTTCAGGTCTCTGGCTGGCGGCCCGCCGCAGAAATAAACACAAGGAGGTCGCGGAAGCAAATGTTGAGAACGAACGCATCTAGTTTGGTTATGCTTTCGGTACAAGGACAGATCACTCCGCCTATGCAGCGCACCCCTTACCGGGTGGGCCGGGAAGGCGTTCCCTTTGTGCTGCCGGGCACTGGGGGCATTGCCTACAACGTGAAGGTGGGCCATCCTGCCTTTGGCTGGGTGGGGGACCACGTTGAACCGGGAGTGTCGACTTCGGCCAGCATCGACGAACGCAGCGGCGCCAAAAACCAGGCCTACAACACCCTGGCCTGTGTGGGCAATGAAGCTGTGGTCATCTCCGGCGATGCTAAAGGAGCGCGGGGAATCGTCACCGGGAAGCACGGCGGTATCGAGCATGTGATCATCGATTTCGCCCAAGAAGACCTGGAAAAGATGGCCATCGAGGACAAGGTGCTGATCAAGGCCTTCGGCTTGGGCCTGGAACTCTTGGACTATCCGGGCATCACGGTGCGCAATCTGGACCCCGGTCTTTTGGAGAAGATGAACCTGAGCGAAGAAGATGGTCAGCTGATCGTGCCTGTAGCGGCGGCTATCCCGGCTAGGCTCATGGGTTCCGGGATTGGCGCTGCCACCACTGCCTCCGGTGACTACGACCTGACAACCACGGATCAGGAAGAGATCAAGGCCCTGGGCCTGGATAACCTGCGCTTTGGCGATCTAGTGGCCCTGGAGGATTCGGACAACCGCTTTGGGCGCAGCTACCGCAAGGGTGCGCTCTCCATCGGCATTGTGGTGCACTCTGACTGCCTACTTGCTGGCCACGGGCCGGGCATCACCACCCTGTTCACCTGCATTGACGGCAGTCTGGGTTATCGCCTGGATACGGAAGCCAATCTCGGGCGCATGCTGGGGATCGGCACCTACCGGTAGGGAAACACGTCACAAACTAAAAAAGGCCCCGTATGGGGCCTTTCCGCTTGTAGGGGCTACACAGTTTTCCTCAGCAGCGCGTTTCTTTCTTTGACTGTGACTTCTACGGGTTCGGAGTCGTCCTGCGGGGCAATGTGGATACCCGCTGCTTCGCGCAGCATGGCATTTTCCCGCCTGAGGCGGTCAATCTCCTCCAACAGCTGTTGCAGTTCCTTCGGGGAAATGTTCATAGGATGAAGCTCCTCACCAGTCTGATTTCCAATGATTTCGTCATAGACCTCCATTTTCCTGCAAAAAATAACACACCTAAAGCATCTGGCCGGCCCGAAGCTCGATCAGCTCGGTTTTCTCCAGAGCCTCGGCGATGAGCCCGTCCACGTCCAGCTCCGCTTCGGCCCGTTCTGCCTGTTCGATGGTGGGTCTTGTGGCCGGGTTTTTGGGTACAAACACTGTGCAGCAGTCCTCATAGGGCAGGATGGACGTTTCGAAGGTGCCGATTCTCCTGGCCACCTCCACGATCTCCTGTTTATCCAGTCCGATCAGGGGCCTGAACACCGGCATGGAGGTCACCGCGTTGATGGTGTGAATGCTCTCCATGGTCTGGCTGGCCACCTGACCCAGGCTGTCGCCTGTGATCAGGGCGAGGGCGCCTTCCCGTTCTGCCAGTTTGGCGGCGATGCGCAGCATGAAGCGGCGCATGAGTGTCACGCTCAAGGAAGGGTAGGAACCCTTGTGCAGGGCCTTTTGGATCTCGGTGAAGTAGGCGAGCCAGAGCCGGAACCTGCCCCGGGCGTTGTACGGCACCAGGAGCCTGGCCAGCTCGATCACCTTCTCCTTGGACTGCTGGGAGGTGAAGGGGTAGGAGTGGAAATGCACTCCTTCCACATCGACACCCCGCTTCATGGACAGAAAGCCCGCTACGGGGCTGTCGATGCCGCCGGAGAGCAGGAGCAGGCCCTTGCCCGAAGAACCCGCCGGCAGGCCCCCAAGGCAGGGGATGACTTTGGAATAGATAAAGGCGCCCTCACTGCGCACTTCCACGTTCACCACGAAGTCAGGCTGGTGCACATCCACCTGCAGGTGGGGGAAACTGGCCAGAAGGTGCCCGCCGAGCGTCCTGGACAGCTCGGGAGATGTGAGGGGAAAGTCCTTGTTGGTTCGCCTCGTCTCCACCTTAAAGGTTTGGCCGGGGGTATCTTCCACAACCAAGCGGGCCCCCTCTTTGATCGCTTCCAGATCCAGGCCTCTGCGCAGCACCGGGGAGATGGAGACGATGCCGAACACCCGCTGCAGCCTGGCGGCCAGTTCCTCCCAGTTGCCTGCGGTTTCCAGGTAGATCCGGCCAAAGGTCTTGGTGATCTGGCCGTGGGGGACATCGGCGATGGCCACGCGGATGTTGGCGGTCAAGAGGTCTTCAAAAACCCTACGGTTGCGCCCCTTGAGGCTCAGTTCACCGTAGCGCACTAAAAGCAGAGGATACATAGGCATCTCCTTAGACGTAAATGTTGCGTATTTCTTCCACTGTCTCTTTTAGACTATAAACCACGTACTCTATTTGGGCAAGGGTGATTTGGGGAGCCAGGCTGATTCGGATGGTGGAGAGGATGTGCTCATGTTCCAGCCCGATGGCCTTGAGCACATGGGAAGCGTCCCGCTTCTTTGAAGAGCAGGCCGCACCCATGGACACGAAAATCCTCTTTTGCTCCAGGAAGTGCACCAGCACTTCGCCGCGCACCCCAGGGAAGCTCACGCTGACAATGTGGGGAGCTCCGTCCTCCGGGCTGTTGACGTGGGCATCGGGGATGCTCTGGATGCCTGCGATCAAAGCACCGCGCACTTGGCGCAGTTTCTCCAGGTTTTCTTCCAGGCTGTCCGTGACCAGCTGGGCTGCCTTGGCCATTCCCACAATGGCCGGTACATTCTCTGTTCCCGAGCGCAAACCGCCTTCCTGGTTGCCTCCGAAGATGATGGGCCGCAGCTGCGCCTCCCTGTGGGCGTAGAGCAGCCCGATCCCTTTCGGCCCAAAGATCTTATGGGCGCTGAACGTGCACAGGTGAGCCTTCAGCTCCGGAACCTTCAAGGGCATGTGCCCCAAGGCCTGTACCGCATCCACATGGAAGATGATCTTGTGCTGGCGCATTTGGTTTTCCCGCTGGATTGCTTCCCCGATCTGGCGTACCGGCTCGATGGTGCCCAGTTCGTTGTTGACCAGCATGATGCTCACCAGTTTGGTGTTGGGCTGCAGGTACCGGGGAAATTCCCGCGGGTCGATGCGGCCCCAGCGGTCCACAGGCAGGTACGTGACCTGCCAGCCCCGCTGTTCCAGGTGCTGCACCACATTGAGCACCGAGGGATGCTCAATGGGTGTGGTGATGATGTGACCCGGGTGGCGCAGGAAGAAGGGGGCGTTGGCCACGCCCAGAATGGCCATATTGTTGGCTTCAGTGCCGCTGCCGGTGAAATAGAGTTCATTGGCGTTTACGCCGAGGATGGCAGCCAGCTGCGCCCGGCAGGCGTTGATCACTTTCTGGGCGGCCACTCCCCGCAGATGGGGTGAGGAAGGATTACCGTACTGGATGGACCAGTAGGGCTCCATGGCCTGCACAACTTCCTCCGCGACGGGGGTTGTGGCGCTGTTATCCAGGTAAATCTCGTTGTGCATAGGAGTACCTCCTTATGCCAGATGAAAAGCGGCACTGCCTAGTTTCTAGTATACACTAGGTATTTCCTCTTTTTTCAGCAAACGCCTCCGAGCTGGTAGGGAAAACGGGGAGTCATGACGAACTGAGCGATCAGGAAAAACCTGTAACTGAACAGCTTGTTCCTATCAAGGCCAATCTAGACCACGTGGGGTGAACCAAATGAAACGCAGATTGCTGTTGCTGTTAGTGCTGGCCGCTGTGCTCCTCACGGGCTGCGCAGGCTATGAGCGGGTGCAGCATCCGCCGCGGGTAACCGTAGGCGGGAGCAACACCATTGCCGTGCTGTTTTTCGACAACCTGACCGATGACTACGCCATTTCCCATGAAGTGGAGCAGGAGATTATCCAGACACTCTCTGGTTATTATCGAGTACTCCCTCCTTCGGAAGTGGAATGGGCTACCGTGCGCTTAGGGCTCATGCGGGGCCAGGCTCCCGATGCCAGCCAAGCGGTGCGGCTCGGCCAGATGCTGGGTGTGGATGCATTGGTTGTGGGTGAAGTAACCGCTTACTACCAGCCTGTAACCCAAACGCCGCCCTATCCTACCGGACGCACCATGAATAAAGACGGCAGGATCCTCTACCAGTATGAGTACATGGAGAACACCAAGGTGATGGTGACCTTTACCGGCAGGGTGATGGAGACCCGCTCGGGCAATGTGATTCACCGCATGCGCGCCAAAGGAGAACACTCCAGCGACCGCAAAGAGATCCTGCGCTGGCCTAGGGAATGGTGGCCTGCGGATCGCAAACCCAGTTCCTGGGATCTGCCGCAGCCCAGCTATGCTCAGGTGCCTTACGCCAGGCAGAATGCCATCAGGCACGCTGTCAGCGTGTTCACAGAGGCTCTCATGCCTACTTACACCTGGGAGCGGGTCGCTGACTAGGTCCTGCCTCAAGGTTTGACAGAATTAGGTTTGCTTGCTACACTTTAATTACGTCCTATCAAGAGCGGTGGAGGGACTGGCCCGATGAAACCCGGCAACCTCTGCAGGCGCTGCCTGCGGAAAGGTGCCAAGTCCTGCAAAACCTTGGACTGAAGGTTTTGGAAGATGGGAGAAGCATGCGTGCGTCGTAGGTCCTCTCCCGTCCGGGAGGGGACTTCATTTTATGGAAAAGGTGGGGCAGCCATGACTGCAAGAAGGTACATCTTTACATCGGAATCCGTCACCGAAGGACATCCGGACAAAGTCTGCGATCAGATTTCAGATGCCGTGCTTGATGCTATCCTCGGCCAGGATCCCCAGGCCCGCGTGGCCTGTGAAACGGCCATTACCACCGGCCTGGTCCTGGTCTTTGGCGAAATCAGCACCGAGTGCTATGTGGATATCCCCAACGTCGTCCGGGATGTGGTGAGGGAGATCGGCTATGACCGGGCAAAATACGGCTTTGATGCGGACACCTGCGCGGTGCTGACGTCGATCGAAGAGCAATCGCCCGATATTGCCCTGGGAGTGAACCAGGCTTTGGAGAAAAGGCAGGGCCAGGAGGATGATGAACTGTCCCAGGTGGGGGCGGGCGATCAGGGCTTGATGTTCGGCTATGCCACCGATGAGACGCCCGCTTTCATGCCCATGCCCATAGAACTTGCCCACCAGCTGGCCAGGCGCCTGGCCGAGGTGCGCAAAACCGGCATTCTGCCTTATCTGCGGCCAGACGGCAAGACGCAAATCTCCATCATCTACGATGAGGACCACCGCCCGGTGGCGGTGGACAACGTGGTCGTCTCCGCCCAGCACCATCCGGATATAGATCAGGCTACCTTGAGCGAGGATCTGTACAAGCATGTGATTGAGGCCGTCATCCCTAAAGAGCTGTTTACCAAAGATACGAAGGTGCTGATCAACCCCACAGGCCGCTTTGTGGTGGGGGGCCCCAAGGGTGATGCGGGCCTTACAGGCCGGAAGATTATTGTGGACACCTACGGAGGCTGTGCCCGCCACGGTGGGGGAGCCTTCTCGGGCAAAGATCCGACGAAAGTGGATCGCTCCGCCTCTTACGCAGCGCGCCATGTGGCCAAGAACATTGTGGCCGCCGGTCTGGCCAGGCGCGTGGAAGTGCAGGTGGCCTATGCCATTGGGGTGGCCAAGCCTGTATCGCTGCATGTGGATACCTTCGGTACAGGAGTTGTTCCCGACTACGAGATTGAACAGCTGATCCGCAGGCACTTCGACCTGCGCCCAGCGGCCATCATCCGCGACCTAGACCTGCGGCGCCCCATCTACCGCCAGGTGGCGGCGTACGGGCATTTCGGTCGCCTGGATTTGGACCTGCCTTGGGAGCGGCTGAACAAAGTGGAGGCCTTGAAAAGCTAGAGTGGAGCTCCGCTCCACTTTTTTTGGTTATCGGGTTCTGAAAACAAGCAATAACACATAATTGACAGATAAATAAGTATATTGTATAATGAACCCGGGTCTATCGCCGTAAGGAGGAAGACAATGGCGAGAAACAGAGCGGTTTTAACCTACTTGACCCTGGTGTTGATGCTGCTCGCGGCATCAACCGCCCAGGCCGCGGCAGTCATCACCATGCAGGTGGAGATTCTGGCTGGGTTCAGTATTGCCTGTGAGGAGGACAACCTCGCGTTCGGCACGCTCAGCCCTGAACAGACCGTCCAGAAAGAGCTCGAATTGACCGTGTGGTCTAATGTTCCATGGGATCTCTATGTAGACTATACGGGGACGGGCGACTTGCCGGGATTGTTGGAAGTACAAGACGAGCGTGGAGTCTGGCTCAGTCTGGGCGACAACTCTAGAATGGTGTTGTTTGATCAACCTGAAACCGGCCGCGATGGCTCTGCTCTCACCATCCCCGTCCGCTTCACCAGCAGCTACTCCGATGCCCCCGGTACATACGAGTTCCAGATTGAGTTCACGGTGGTGCCTTCGCTGTGAAAGCAGCCCTGTATGGTCTAGTGCTGGCTGTTTTGGTGGGGTGGGGGCAGGCGGCAGCTAAGATAGCCGTTTCGCCAGTGCTGCACGAGGAGGCCCGCGTGCAGGCCGGGCAGCGCTTTGCTGTGACCTGCCACCATCGGGGCGAGGAACCGCTGGAGGTGGAAGCCTCCTTGGCCTTGTTTGATCAGGATGCATGGGGTAAAGCGGTCTTCCTGGATGATCAGGACAGTGTGGCCCGGGCGGAACAGCTGCTCTCTGTCCACCCCCGGCGCTTCTGGCTGGAACCAGGGGCGAAAGAAGTGGTGCAGGTAGAGGTCGTGCAGGACAGCTTCGAACATCTCTACGCGGTGCTCTTTCTCAAACCGGTGCAGTCCAGCCTGCAGACCCGCCTGGCGGTGCTCTTCCTGCTTTCCACAGGGAGCGGCGAGGCAGCCCTCGACGTTGCTTCCTGGGCCCACAGGGGAGAGGCTCTTACGCTCCAAGTGGAAAACAGCGGAGGCAGCCACGGGCTGTGGGCCGGGGAACTGCTGCTCTTTGACGGAGACGGCAGGCTGGGAGACACCATGCAGGTGCGCAGCGGCGTGGTGCTGCCTGGTCGGTCACGGGGCCTGGAGGTCAGCCTGCCCAGCTGGGTGGAGAAGGTGGAAATAAGGCCCCTCCAGTTTGGAGGTAGGCCGTGAGGGTTTTCGTGTTGGTTCTGGGCGCTCTTCTGCTCGCTGCTCCCCTCAGCGCAGCGGAAGCGCCCCTTTTGCACTGCCAAGCCATTCCAGGAGAGGAGTCTGCCGTTTTCGCCCTGAACCTTGAGCTCTGGATCCAGGCAGCGGGCTCGTGGCAGCTGACAGCTGCAGGCTCTTCTGGGCTGGCCTTCCGCGGTCACGGAGGGGAGCTGGCTGCGGCGGGCTGTCTTTTTGCAGGCAGCGGGCCTTATGCAGGGGAACTGGGTGTGGAAGTCCACTGCCAGCTGCCGCCGGCCGCGGGCAGTTACTTGTGGGAGCTGCAGCTGGAGCTAACCGATGCCCACGGAGTTGCGCTGCTGCGGCTTCCCGAAGCTGCCTGGATCGTGCCCCTGAACACCGGGGAGGTTGCAGTGCAGCGGGGCGAACAGATGCGTGTTCTCTCTGATGGCGAGTGGTTTTTGCTGACAGACGAGGACCAGGTCTACTGCGGCGGCCAGCTTGTACTTCCTACGGTGCCAGTGGTGCAAGCCGCAGCGCTTCCGGAGGAGAGCGGCGGCGCAGGGACACCGCTTGCTTGGCTCGGGCGGGGGCCCAGGCTTGAGGCGGGAGATGAGACTGCGGTCGCTTTGCAGCTGCAGGGGCCGGCACCGCCCAGTACTCTGCTTGTTTGGGGGAGTGCAGAGCTCCAGTTGAGTCCTTTTTGGACCCTCGATGGGGAGGGAGTGGCCGCCGAGCACAGCAAGGAGGGACTGAGACTGCATCTGCCGGCTCTGCCGCCTGGTTATCACGAGCTGCGCGGGACGGTCCAGGCTGGACTGCCCTGGGTGGAGAAGGTATCCTTCCTTCGGGCGGCCTGGCAGGGAGTGGAGGCCGTCTTGGAGCTTGAGATCGGAAGGGGCTGGTTTGCCCGCGGTGACCTGCAGGTGATTGCGGTGCAGGGCGAGAGCGGCCCGCTGCTGCTGCCCCAAGGCCGCCTAGGGCGAGTGGATGGGCCAGCGGCTGTATCCAGCAGCAAGCTGGATCTGCTTCTGCCGCTGCGGAATCCCTGGCGACCCATCTGGACGGGCCTGCCCCTTTCCGCAACCATGGAGTGGATCGTAGATGTGCCGGAGAAGGAATCCAGCAGTTTTCTAGTTCCGATTCTGCTCTGGGATGAAGGCTTGGAGCTGCGGCTCGCCGCAGGCGGTGATCACTGGCTGTTTTACGGCGACAGGGAAAGCCTGCGGCTGCAGTGGGGAAAGGTTCGAGTAGAGGGCACTCCAGGGGAAGTCTCCGCTTCCTTTTCTGCCGGAGAGGAGGCCCGGGCAGGGCGCTGGCAGTGGAAGAGGACTCCTCGAGGCTACGAAGGCACTTGGCAGGAGGGGCCCTGGAAGTGGGCCTTTGTTCTTCCAAGCAAAGACGGAGCTGCGCCTGCCTTGTCAGTGGACTACCGGGCTGAGCAGTGGCGGCTGCAGCTGCGTCCTGGTGATGTGCGGCTGGAGTACGCTGGGGACGAGTGGGCCTGGGGAAGCTCATGGCCGGCTCGATCCTGGTGGCTGCAGCGCCGGGATGGCACTTTCCGCCTGCACCTCCGGCCTGAGCGGCTGCGGATCCGCTTTGGGCCAGGGGAGGATACCCTGCTCAGACTGGAAGTGGTTCCTGGAAAAGTGCAGCTGGCAGTGGAAATCCCTCCTTGGGAGGGCTATCTGGCCTCCGCAGGCGGGGGCCTAGAGTTGGGAATGCGCTTTAGATCTGCACACATTAAGGGGCGCTGGCATCTGCTTTCCCGCGGGGCCTGTCAGCTGAAAAACGGCCTTTTCCTCCTAGAAGCGGGGCAGACGGTGGGTTACACCCTCACTTCCTGGTGCACACTGTACGCAGAGGGGGCAGTGGGCCTCACTCCGTCTCTGTCTGCCCGGGCCGGGCTGGGAGTGATTCTCACCCCCCGGCCAGAGCTGGTTGTAGCTGCAGGCTGGGACAGCCAGCGCGGGCTGCACTGGAAAGCGGGACTGGTCGTTCCCTTTGTGGGCAGGGAAACAACAGAATTATGCGAATAGACACAGTGTGCTAACGTTTGCCAAGAGGAGTGAGAGTATGCTGAGGGAGGCGGTGCACCACGCTGCCCACGGGAGTTATGCCTATCCGGTGGGCCTCGACACACTGCGCATCACCCTGCGCGCCGCCAGGGGAGATCTGCAGCGGGCGGCAGTACTGTACTGGGATCGCTACATCCATGCCCCCAAGTACACAGTGGAGATGAGTATTGCTGCGGAAGATGAGCTGTTTGCCTACTACCAGGCCGATGTGCGGCTGGAGACCAAACGCTTTGCCTATGTATTTGTGCTGGATGATGGCAGAGAGTGCTTGTTCTACACCGAAAAGGGGTTTTTCCCAGACCTGCGGCCGGATGTCCAGTTCCAGTATCCTTATATCGCCGCGGCGGATCTTTGGGAGCCGCCCAAGTGGGCTCAGGGAGCAGTGATCTACCAGATCTTCCCCGAACGCTTCGCCAATGGGGATCCCGCCAACGATCCGCCGGGGACGGAAGCTTGGGAGCTGCCTCCCACCCGCACCAGCTTTAAGGGGGGCGATCTCAAGGGGATCATCCAGCGCTTTCAGCATCTGGTGGATCTGGGGGTGGATGTGCTCTACCTGACCCCCATCTTTGCTTCACCGAGTAATCACAAGTACGATACTGCCGACTACTATCAAATCGATCCCCACTTCGGCGATGCTGAGACGGTGCGGGAGCTGGTTGCCCTCTGCCACCGGCACGGGATCAGAATCATCTTCGATGCCGTGTTCAACCACTGCGGCAGCGAGTTTTTCGCCTTCCAAGATGTGCTGAGGAAGGGTGCCAAGTCGCCCTACGCCCGCTGGTTCAACATTGAGGGCTTTCCCGTGCAGACCGATCCGCCCAATTACGAAACCTTTGCCCACCAGGTCGCCACCATGCCCAAGCTCATGACCCAGCATCCCGAAGTGAAGCAGTATCTCTTCGATGTGGCCGTGTATTGGGTGCGCGAGTTCGGCATCGATGGCTGGCGGTTGGATGTGGCCAACGAAATTGACCACCAATTCTGGCGGGAATTCCGCCAGGCCGTGAAGGCGGTGAACCCGGAGGCACTTATTGTGGGTGAGGTGTGGCATGAAGCCAGCGACTGGCTGCGGGGCGACCAGTTCGACTCGGTGATGAACTACCCCCTGCAGCAGGCCTGCTACGATTTCTTCGCCAAAGGAACGATCAGGGCTAGGTCCTTTGCCAGCCGCCTGGCGAAGGTCCAGGTCAACCACACACATGCTGTGAACCTGGCCATGTTCAACGTTCTGGGCAGCCATGATACGGAACGCTTCTTGACCAGCTGCGGGGGAGAGGTGCGCAGGCTCGCCCTGGCCGCAGCCTTCCAGCTCACCTACGAAGGCTCGCCCATGATCTACTACGGCGATGAGGTGGGAATGGTGGGCCTGACCGATCCCGACTGCCGCCGGGGGATGGTCTGGGATGAGGAAAAGCAGAACCGGGAGCTGCTCAGTTGGTACAAACAGCTCATCGCTCTGCGCCGTATACACCCGGTGCTGCGCACAGGGCGCACCCGCACCGTCTGGGCGGACAGCATCAGCAATGTCTACGGTTTTGCCCGTTTCCAGGAAGGGGAGCAGGTGGTAGTGCTGCTCAACAACTCCTCCCAGGAACAGCTGGTGAACCTGGGAGATATCCCCTGGCCTCTGGGCACGCCAAAACAGGTGCGCGATCTCCTCACCGGCGCTAAGCTGAAGGTGGGAGAGACAGCCCTTCCTCCCTACGGAGTGCGTATCCTAACCTAAAACAAGGGGTCCCCGCGGGGACCCCTTTGTAATGCTTCTTCTAGAACACGGGCACGACCGCCCCGGCGTATTTCTCCAGGATAAAGGAGCGGATCTCGTCGGTGAGCAGCGCCTGCACGAGAAGCTGCAGGTCTTCCCGGCCCACATCCTCAGCGCGCACTGCGATCACGTTCACGTAAGGAGATTCAGCCCCTTCCAGGAAGATGGCATCGCTAATGGGGTTCAGGCCTGCCTGCAGGGCGTAATTGCCGTTGATTACCGCCGCATGGACATCGGGCAGGCTCCTTACCAGCTGGGCTGCCTCCAGCTCCACAAAGCGCAGCTGCAGTTTGTTTGCGGTGATGTCAAAGACGGTTGGAGTAATACCGGCCGCGGGATCGACGGTGATCAGGCCGGCTGCCTGGAGCAGGAGCAGGGCCCTGCCGCCGTTGGTGGCATCATTGGGAATGGCGATGGAAGCCCGGGCCGGCAGCTCTTCCAGCGAGGAAATCTTCTGGGAGAACACGCCCAGCGGCTCCACATGGATGCCTGCCAGGGAAACCAGATTTGTGCCGGCATCCTGGTTGAAGGCCTCCAGATAAGGGACGTGCTGGAAGAAGTTGGCGTCCAGATCTCCCTCTTCCAGGGCCAGGTTGGGCCGTACGTAGTCAGTGAACTCCACGATCTCCAGAGTGATGCCCTGGGCAGACAGGATAGCGACGGCCTGCTCCAGGATCTCCGCATGGGGCACCGGAGTGGCACCGACCTTCAGCGTGGCAGCCGCCGCCGGCACGCCGGCCGCAAGAAGCAGTACTACAGCGACAAGGACTAGTTTTCTGGTCATGATGATACCTCCAGTAGATGGATTATTTTAAGAGCGCTGGTAAAGCCGCTGGGCAAGCTTATCCCCCAGCATCTGCACGCCCTGTACCAAAACCACCAGGATGGCTATGGTTTGGAGCATGACATCGCCTCTAAACCGCTGGTAGCCATAGCGGATGGCCAGATCGCCCAGCCCCCCTCCGCCGATGGCTCCTGCCATGGCCGAATAGCCCACCAGGTTCACCGCCGTCACGGTAACTGCCAGGACCAGCGAGGGCAGCGCCTCCGGCAGCAGTACCTTGAAGATGATCTGGAAGGGCGTGGTGCCCATGCTTTGGGCCGCCTCGATCACTCCTGGATCCACTTCCTTGAGCGCTCCTTCCACCAGGCGGGCGAAGAAGGGGATGGCTGCGATAGTCAAGGGGACGATGGCTGCGGTGGTCCCGATAGAAGTACCCACGACTCTCCGGGTAAAGGGGATAATGGCTACCATCAGGATGATAAAGGGTATAGAGCGCCCGATGTTCACGGCGGCTCCCAGCACTCGGTTGAGCCAGCTGTTTTCCAGGATGCCTTCTGGCGCTGTTGCTGCCAGCAGGATGCCCAAAGGCAGGCCGCCCAAAACCGCCAGGACGGTGGCGGCTCCCACCATCAGCAGCGTTTCCTGGGTGGCTGTCCACAGCATGTTCAGAGCAGCGGCATTCATAGGTTCAGCACCTCCACTTCAACTTGGTTTTCCTGCAGAAAGCGCAGGGCCTGCTGCTTTTCTTCGGCACTTCCCCGCAGCTCCACCAGGAGCATGCCGAAGGGCGCGCCCTTCATCTGGTCAATGCGCCCGAACAGTATGTTGACCTCCACCTCGTGGCGGCGGATCATGCGGGAAATGATGGGCTGGGTGGCCCGCTCCTGCAGAAAGGTGAGCCGGAGGAAGGTGCCGTCGGGACTGCGCTGGGGCAGGGAGAATTTGTGGGCCAGAAAACCCTGCAGCAGCCTTTGGGTCGCCTGCGACTGCGGGCGGGTGAACACTTCCGCCACAGGGCCTGCTTCCTGCAGCCTGCCCTCATCCAGAACCGCCACGGAGTGGCAGATCTCCTGGATCACGGCCATTTCATGGGTCACCAGGACGATGGTCAGCCCCAGCCGTTGGTTGATGGTCTGGAGCAGGGTCAGTACCGAGCTGGTGGTTTCCGGGTCCAGGGCTGAGGTTGGCTCATCGCAGAGCAGCACCGCAGGTTCGGTGGCCAGAGCTCGGGCGATGCCCACCCTCTGCTTCTGTCCCCCGCTCAGCTGGCGGGGATAGGCGCCCAGCTTGTCCGAGAGCCCCACCAGTTCGGCCAAGGCTTCTACCCGACGGCGCAGGGCTGCTTTGGACATGCCGTTCAGCTCCAGGGGAAAGGCGATGTTGCCGAACACCGTACGGGAGTTGAGCAGGTTGAACTGCTGGAACACCATGCCCATCTTGCGGCGCGCAGCCCTGAGCTCCTTGGGGGACAGGTTGGTCATGAGGGTATCGCCAACCCAAACCTCACCTGCATCAGGCCGTTCCAGCATGTTTATGCAGCGCAGCAGGGTGGACTTGCCGGCGCCGCTCTGCCCAATGATGCCGTAGATCTGGCCGGCGGGGATGGTCAGGTTGATCCTGGTTAGGGCGTGCACTTGGTTTCTGCCTGGAAATACTTTGGTGACGTTTTTAAGCTGGATCAATCTATCCCTCCTACGAAAAAAACCTCTTCTCGAAAGAAGAGGTTTCTGTACTAGACTGTTTCCTAGGTTAAGCCTCTCCTCTCATCTCTCTGAACCATGGGTTCAGCTGGAATTGGCACCGGCTGCGCCTAGTGCGCAGTGGTTGCCGGGCTTCATAGGGCCAGTCCCTCCGCCTCTCTGGATAAGAGTAGCTTTGCATATGTATTAAATTGAAATCAGTATAGCTCACGGCTTTACCATTTGTCAATAGCTAGCGGTAAATGCTTTTCTAGGGCTCATTGTAGAATGAAATGCAACACGAAGAAATGAATGGAACCACAGCCA
>JAAYMM010000061.1 GCA_012521335.1 Bacillota bacterium
AGGTCAACGAGAAGGAGCTGAACCAGTGACCAGAATCGAATGGGTGAACAAGCCCATTAATCGCAACTTTCAAGCCGTATTATTCGATTTTGACGGAACCCTCTCTTTGATCCGCGAGGGCTGGCAGCTGATCATGTACTCTTATTTCACAGAAGTATTGGCGGAAGTGGCCACCGACATGAGCCGCGCTGAAGTTTGGGACCATGTACGTGAGTTTGTGGACCGCCTCACTGGTGAGCAGACCATCTACCAATGCATCTACCTGGCTGAAGAGATGAGAAGATACGGAGTGCCTGCTGATCCTGCTCAGTTCAAGGCGGAGTACAACCGGAGGATTCTCAGGCACATAGCCGACCGGGTGGCGGGATTAAACAACGGAAGCATCCCCCGGGAGGAGCTGCTGGTACCTGGGAGTAGAAGGCTGCTGGAACAGCTGCGCCAGCATGGACTTACCCTTTACCTGGCCAGCGGCACTGACCACGAGTATGTGGTGGCAGAAGCCCAAGCCCTAGGAATTGCTGATTACTTCAACGGCGGCATCTACGGCGCGCTGGATGACTACAAAAAGTCCTCCAAAGAACAGGTAATCCGCAACCTGATCCTGCCTCAAATCCCCGCGGGTGAGACTCTTCTGGGCTTTGGCGATGGGTTCGTGGAAATAGAGAATGTGAAAGCAGTGGGCGGCTATGCCGTGGGTGTGGCCTCCGATGAACAGCGCCGTGAGGGAGTGGACCAGTGGAAGCGGGGCCGCCTGCTGAAAGCTGGAGCAGATGTGATCATCGGTGACTATGGCTGTGTAGACACGTTACTGGAACACCTACTAGGGGAGGGCGCGCGGCATGTATCCAGTCTTTGATGTGAGCAAGATAAGGCTCAAGCCTCTCGCTGAACGGGAGCACGACCTAACACTAGCGGGCGTTAAGCAGCTGGGGTGCGACCAGCCCATGGAATCTGCCGAGCTGGATGCTTTGGTGGAGCGCATCATGGCCGCTAGGGAACGGAAGGCTGCAGTAATCCTGCTCATGGGTGGACACGTAATTAAGACCGGCATGAGCCGTTTCATCATTGATCTGATGCGGAGAGGTTTCCTGACCCATGTGGGGTTCAACGGAGCCTGTGCGATTCACGAGTACGAGTTGTCCCTAATTGGCGCGACATCCGAGAATGTAGCCCGTTATATCAGCGCGGGGCAGTTCGGCCTCTGGCAGGAGACAGGCGGCATTAATGAGCTGGTTAAGGCGGGTGTTGCCCAGGGTTACGGTATAGGCGAGGCTTTGGGAAAAGCCATCTTCGAGGGGAACTCCCCCAATAAGGACCTGAGCATTATGGCCACTGGCTATGAACTGCGGATACCTGTGACGGTGCATGTCTCCATCGGACAGGATATTATCCACGCTCATCCCAACTTCGACGGGGCCAGTTTTGGCGCCGGCAGCCACCGGGATTTCCTGACAATGGCCCACAGCGTAAGTAACCTTGAGGGAGGAGTCCTGCTGAACGTGGGTACCGCCATCATGGGGCCCGAGGTCTACCTCAAGGCATTGTCCATGGCGCGCAACGTGGCCCACCAGGAAGGCAGAAGGATTGCGGACATTGCCACGGCTGTGTTGGACATGCAGCCCATCCAGTCCCGGGATTACCGCAGTGAGCCCAGTAAAGACCAGCCTGAATACTACCACCGTTTTTGGAAGACCATCTTGGTGCGAACCGTCCGCGACGGTGGAGTCAGCTACTACATTCAAGGTGATCACCGGCAGACCATCTCCAGTTTGTGGCACAAATTGGTGACCAAGCGGAGTGAGGCGTGATCATGCGGCATCTGGACGTTTTGGCAGCAAGGTATCCGCATCTAACTCCCTGCTTGTCAGATATCCAGGCGGCTTTTGAACTCTGGCGGGAGTCCTTTGACCAAGGGAACAAGACGTTGATCTGCGGCAATGGGGGCAGTGCCGCGGATAGCGAACATATCGTAGGCGAGCTGATGAAAGGTTTTGTGCGTATGCGTCCGCCTGAACCCGATTTTGGGCAGCGGGCAGAGCGTCTTTTCGGAGAGCCTGGCCGCTTTATCGCTCAGCATCTGCAGGGCGCCCTGCCAGCCATTTCCCTGACCAGCCAGCAGAGCCTGCTGACGGCTTTTGGCAATGATGTGACCTTCGATCTTGTCTACGCCCAGCAGGTGTTTGGGTACGGACGCCCCGGTGATGTGCTGGTAGCCTTAAGCACCAGCGGTAACTCGGTGAACACCGTATACGCCGCGATGGTCGCTAAGCTGCTCGGACTAAAAACCATTGGCTTCACCGGCCGGGCAGGTGGGCGGCTTAAGGAATTATGCGACGTGACCATCTGTGTTCCCGAGGATGAGACCTATAAGGTGCAGGAACTCCACCAGGCCATCTATCACACCCTGTGCCTCATGCTGGAGGAAGCTTTCTTTGCGAACTAAACTAAGAACCCGGCGTACTGCCGGGTTTTCTTGTTAACCCTACAAGGTTAAGTTGACAGACTTAACCTTGTGGGGTTAAGTAATTCGTGTTATAATGACAGCCAAGGGGGTGAATGATCTGGTCATCTCACCTGAATTTCTGTTTACGCTTACTCTGACCATGGGTTACGAATACTGGCTCAAGCAATGCTGGGATTCTTTGAGAGCAGAGATATCCAAAATGACCCTGGGGTACTTCTTGTATCGGCTGATCCACTGGTTCCTTTTTGCTGCAACTGGGTGGTTGCTGTCGCGTGATATCTCTTTCCAGGAATGGCTTGCTTTTTCACTTGTGTGTGTTCTGGTGGGCTGCCTGGAACTACCGGTCTATTTGATTATAAAACGAGTCCGGGAGCGCACAGGTTTTTCGGTGTATGAACTCAACTATGTCGTGCCTGTAGCCCTTGCTGTCGTTTCGAGTTGGATGCGTTGCTCGCCCAGATTTGATGTGGACTATCGCTTGGCCTTCTTGATAGTGTTTCTGTCCCACCCTGCAAACTATTTGATCCGCTGGGCTTTGGAGCGTTCTGATTCTGCCCTTAAGCGACTATCGGCCACTGACGGCGGCACGGCCATTGCCCAAGTGGCGGCAACAGGCGACAGTGGGAGAGATGCCAGAGAAGATCGCCTCAAAGTAGGACGCAAGATAGGAACAATAGAGCGATGGTTAATTGTGTTGCTTATGGCGACTGATAACATAGCCAGTATAGGCCTGGTGATAACTGCGAAATCCATCGTCAGGTATCCCCAGCTGAGTGACAGAGACTTTGCTGAGTACTACCTTTTTGGCACGCTGCTCAGCGTTGTGTTAGCCCTAGCCAGTGGGCTGGTGGTTCTAGGGGGAGTCTGAAGTGCGGTATGTAGCTTTAAAGTTCGACATGGTACGGTCGCGGAGGCTGCCGAGGCGCGATGAGGTTCAAAAGCAATTCTTGGCTACTGCCGCAGACATAAACCGCCAGTTTGGCGACTATATGGCCGCAGGCTTTGTGGTTACCCATGGCGATGAAGCACAAGTTCTTTTAGAGGCCCAACAAGCACGGTGGGCATTCAAGCTTTTCGAATACTTGGCCCTTTCCTTACGCGGAGTTGAGTTCCGCTGCGGGATCGGTTTGGGGACTCTGAGCACGGCTCTTCAGCCACTGTCCGTCGGCATGGATGGGGAGGCTTGGCAGAACGCTCAAGAGGCTTTGGATAAAGCCAAGAAAGGCAAGCTGATCATTTCTTTCAGCGGGTTTGACCCAGAACTTGAGTTTCAGCTCAACGCCTTGGGTAACTTGCTCTGTCATGTGCAGGCGCGGTGGAGTGAGGAGCAGCTCAAGACAATCCTACTACTATCTCGGTTGGGCAAACAGCGCGATGTCGCAGCTGAGCTCGGCATTTCAGAGGCAGCGGTATCTAAACAGCTTACCGCCGCCGGCTGGCACCACTACTCACGCGGTAGGGATGCCTTGGAACGGCTCTTGGTGAAGACCACAGCTGAATGAGGGGAGAACAGCCGGAACAGCAACGCTGGCCAGAACAGAGAAATGGCAGCGTTGTTTGGGGGGCCGGAAAGATGATGGATCTACACCGGGAGCCCAAATCCAATACTCACTGTCGTAGGGTTAACCCCACAAGGTTAAGTGGCGCAACTTAACCTTGTGGGGTTAAGTATTCTTGTGTCCCTGATGTAAACATTGCTCTAGCTTGGGGAAATTTATTGAGAAAAACAAAAGGAATTTATGGAGGTCC
>JAAYMM010000062.1 GCA_012521335.1 Bacillota bacterium
AAAAAAGTTCATTAACCCACCTCCTCGTACTTTTTAGTATAGTCTCCCCCTGCCGGCTTTGCAATAAGTCCAGCGGGTGTTGGGTTTGACAGCCTGTCCCTAGATAGCTATAATCTATAGTAATGATTCTTAGAAAGGGGGTCCAGCGGTGATTGGTCAACTGCCCGATCCCAGACAGAATTTCCTGCGTTTTACCTGCGCAGCAGCAGCGGTGGCCCTCATGTGCGGTCTTATGGCCCAGGCGGAACTGCCGCGCTGGCGTGGACAGCAGGAGTACGAAGGCGCGGCCAATCTGGTGCAGACCCCTGTGCTGGAAGCTGTGACCGCAAGCGAACCGGTGGAGAATGTGGCACCGGCGAAGAAGTATAAGGCCCTGAGTGTCTATACGGTGGAAGCGGGGGACAGCCTGTACTGGATCGCTGCCACCTACGGGCTGAGCGTTAAGGAGCTAAAAGAGCTGAACAACCTGCAGTCCGATGTAATCCGAGTAGGGCAGCGCCTGGTAGTGCCTTTGGATCAGGTGAAGTATTACCCTGTGGGTGTGCACCTCACCAATCAAGAAGTAGAGTGGCTGGCCCAGATGATCCATGCCGAGGCTCGTGGAGAACCGTACCTTGGCCAGGTCGCGGTGGGTGCGGTAATTATCAACAGATTGCTCAGTCCGCAGTTTCCCAATACCCTGAGGGGTGTGCTTTTTCAACGCAATGCTTTTCAGCCGATCCAAAACGGGAGTTTTTACATGCCGCCCAATGAGACTGCGCGTAAAGCGGCTCTGGAGGCACTGAACGGTCATGATCCCACTGGCGGGGCTCTGTTCTTCTTTAATCCCCGCAAGACAACGGATCGCTTCATGCACAGCCGGCCTGCACAGGTAACAATCGGCAATCATCGTTTTACCATGTAAGTAAGCAAAGAGGTACCGCTTGGCGGTACCTCTTTTGTTCGTGGCTGGTCTAGACAAGCCTGGCCGTATCGCGAGCAATGACCAGTTCTTCATCCGTGGGGATGACGAACACCTTGACTTTGGAGTTCGGGGTGGAGATTTCCACATCTTCGCCCCGGATTTTGTTTTTCTCTTCATCGATTTCGATGCCCAAATACGACAGGTTAGTGCAGAGCGCGGTGCGCAGCGATGGGGTGTTTTCTCCGATACCGGCGGTAAAGACAATGGCATCCACGCCGTTCATGGCCGCTACATAAGCGCCGATATACTTGCGGATTCGGTATTCGAACATCTTATAGGCCATAGTGGCCAGTTTGTCGTCTTCGGCCACGCGCTTTTCGATATCGCGCATGTCGCTCACCCCAGCGATGCCGTAGAGCCCAGAGTGTTTGTTGAGCATGGAGTCGATTTCGTGCAGGGAGAGCTTCTCCTGCTTCATAATGTAAAACACTGCACCCGGGTCGATATCGCCGCTGCGGGTACCCATCATCAGACCTTCCAGGGGAGTGAAGCCCATGGATGTATCAACAGACTGGCCGTTCTGCACGGCAGCGATACTGGCGCCGTTGCCTAGGTGGCAGGAGACGATCTTCAGCTCTTCGATTGGCCTGCCCATGAGCTCTGCTGCCCGCTGGGAAACATATTTGTGGCTGGTTCCGTGGAACCCGTAACGCCTCACCTTGTGGCGCTGGTATACGCTGTAGGGAATGGCGTACAGGTAGGCGTAGGGCGGAATGGTGGAATGAAAGGCCGTGTCGAACACCGCCACCTGCGGTACGTTCGGCATGATCTTTTCGGCTGCACGGATACCGGTCACGTTGGCTGGGTTATGCAGGGGAGCCAGACTCGCCAGGGAATCCAAGATCTCCTTGGTGCGTTCGTTGATCAGCACCGAGTCGGAGAAGGATTCTCCCCCGTGGACCACCCGGTGTCCCACCGCATCAATCTCGTCCACGCTTTTCAACACTCCGTGCTCAGGGTGGGTGAGCAGGTTCAAGCACTCCCGAATAGCGGTGGTGTGCTCCAGAATGGGCATGGTCTTGGATACTTTCTCGCGGCCAGCGGGCTGGTGGGTGATCACAGCATTGTCCTGCCCGATGCGTTCTACCCGCCCTTCGGCCAGTACCTGCTCCTGCTTCATATCAAAGAGTTTATACTTCACTGAAGAAGAACCGCAGTTCAGCACAAAAATATTCATGATCAGTCCTCCCGTTTGCCTTCCTGTTTGCTGTTGTGCTCGGTGATGAGGGCATCATCTTCGGTGTAGGCCAGAAAGCCCAGCCTGGTCTTCACGCCCAGACGGCGCTCCCGGACATAGCGGCGGATGAGCGGGCAGGGGGCGTAGCGAGGCCCGAATTCATCCTGCAGCTGTTCCATCCAGCTCAAGACCAGATCCAAACCGAGCCGGTCAGCCATTTCCAGCGGCCCCTGGGTCATGCCCCAGCTATCCTTGATAATCTGCTCAGCCTGGTAGGCATCGCAGACCCCTTCGTCAATTAAGTAGGCAGCTTCGTTAACCAACGCCACTAAGGTACGTGGATTGACCAGTCCTGGGCTTTCCTGAATCTCCACTACCTGTTTGCCCAGGCGCGCGGCGAACTGCTTGGCCACTTCCACAGCTGCATCATCGGTTTGGCTGCCCCGGACTAATTCAGCCACGGGTACATCGGGTACAGGGGGAATAAAATGCAGGCCTACTAACTGATCAGTGCGGTTGATGCCCCGGGCCAGATCGGAGACGCGCAGGGTGGAAGTTGTGGAGATGAACACCACTTCCGGCCGGCAGAGATGATCTGCAGTGCGCAGCAGTTCCTGCTTGGTGTAGAAATGATCAATGGTGGCTTCCACCAGAAGATCAGCCTTGCTTAGCTCTTTCAGATCTAGGGTATAGCTGATGCGGCCGAGGATCAGCCTTTTTTCTGATTCAGTAATGGCCCACTTGGCCAGTTTGCGGTCCAGGCTTTTTTCAATGCGCCTGAGGGCGTCTTGCCCGCCTGCGCCTTGCGAGAATAGTACTACATCATAGCCTTTGCTGGCAGCGCATTCGGCAATGCCGCGGCCTAACCGGCCCGCGCCGAGCACTGCTACTTTTCGAATATCCACTATTTCAACCTCCCATGTTCGCTGCTTCATCTGACTGATTCTAATCGGCGGGGACAGTTTCCTGCTTTTAACCCCATTTTCGGTTGCCGTTTGGCTCTTTTATGATAAAATATCCTCAAACTCACCGGAGTATTGCAGGAAAAAGGGGGCCCGCTAGTGGATTTCAATGAAAAATTTGGACGGGAAGGCATCACTTTCGACGACGTTTTGCTTGTGCCCATGGCATCAGAGGTCTTGCCGTCCGACGTGGATATCAGAACCAGGTTTTCCAAGAACATCAGGCTGAACATTCCTCTGGTCAGTGCAGGGATGGACACGGTAACTGAGTCACGCATGGCTATTGCCATGGCCCGGGAGGGAGGCATCGGTGTAATCCACAAGAACATGTCCATCGAGGAGCAGGCCAGCGAAGTAGATCGGGTGAAGCGCTCCGAAAGCGGCGTGATCGTGGATCCTTTCTACCTGCATCCCCATAATTCCGTACGGGAAGCTCTGGCTTTGATGGCCCGCTACCGTATCTCTGGAGTGCCCATTGTGGACGAGCACAGGAAATTGGTGGGCATTCTCACCAATCGGGACCTGGTCTTTGAGGAAAACGTGGATCAACCCATCGGCAACGTGATGACCAAAGACAACCTGATCACCGCGCCTGTACATACCACTTTGGAGCAGGCCAAGGCCATCTTGCACCAGCACCGGATTGAAAAGCTGCCGCTGGTGGATGAGAACTATGTGCTTAAGGGTTTGATCACCATTAAGGACATCGAAAAGGCTAGGCAGTATCCGAACTCCGCCCGGGATGAAAAGGGGCGGCTGGTCGTGGCTGCCGCAGTGGGCGTAGGAGGCGACTGCCTGGAACGCAGTGCCGCCTTGGTGGAAGCAGGTGTGGATGCGTTGGTGATCGATACGGCCCATGGGCACTCGCAGCGGGTGCTCAAGGCCCTGGCCAAGCTGAATGAGAAGTTCGGAGACCGTGTGGATATCGTGGCGGGCAACGTGGCCACGGGAGAGGCTGCCAGAGCGTTGATCGAAGAGGGCGCAGATGCGGTAAAGGTGGGGATCGGGCCCGGTTCCATCTGCACTACCCGCGTCGTGGCCGGAGTAGGAGTGCCCCAACTCACAGCAGTGTGGGACTGCGCCCAGGTGGCGCGCAAGTACCGCGTGCCCATTATCGCCGATGGCGGGATCCGCTATTCAGGGGATATAGTGAAAGCTCTGGCCGCAGGTGGAAGCAGCGTTATGCTGGGCAGCCTCTTGGCCGGCACCGAGGAAAGCCCTGGCGAGCAGGAGATTTACCAGGGCCGCAGCTACAAGGTCTACCGCGGCATGGGTTCCTTGGCAGCCATGAAAGCCGGCAGCAAGGACCGCTATTTCCAGAGCGACAGCAGCAAACTAGTGCCCGAAGGCATTGAAGGCCGCGTGCCTTTCAAAGGCCCTTTGAGCGATACCGTTTTCCAGTTGGTGGGAGGCTTGCGCGCAGGTATGGGTTACTGCGGTGCCCCTGATCTGGAGACGCTCTATGCTAAGAGCAGGTTTGTCCGTATTACCCCTGCGGGAACCCACGAGAGCCACCCCCATACGGTGCAGATCACGAAAGAGGCACCGAACTACAGGATCTAGGAAATAGGAAAGCGGTGCTGTGACCGAAACCCCTCTAGGAACGTAAGAGTGGTAGAGAAGGAGGGGATGGTCATGGGTTATTCCGATACCAGGTTCTACCGTGACGTGCTGCGGGGATATGTCTACCGGTACTGGTGGGAAGGCCAGACCAGGAACGCACCTGGGGTTTGGCCCACCAGCTTGGCCTGGCCGCCTGGTTGGCTGAACTTAAGAGGATGAGGATAAGCTGGGAGCGCGGTCGCGCTCCTTTTGCCTGAGAAAGGAGAACTCCATGGGAATCGGCAGAGGTTGGCTGTGGTTCTTCGGCGTATTGTTCTCGGTTTTCGCCACGGGGATCGCGGCGAGTTTCTCGGCGCTTTCAGAAGGGCAGCGACTAGCTTTGCTGGTTTGGCAGCAGCTGCTCTTCGCTGTGGCGGGGATCTGCGGCTCTCGCCGAGAGTACTTAGCATCCCCCGGGAGAAAAGGCTATTTGCGGGCCCTCGCCGCGGGAGTAGGCATTTTCGTCCTGAACACCATTTTAGGCGCTTTAGTCCTGGCCGCGGCAGCTGCTTTGGCAGGCAGCGGCCCAGCTCAGGAACTCCTGCTGCGGGACAGGGCCGGAGTGGAGATGCTGGTGACAAGCAAAAAGCCCTTCGTTGCCGGCGGGGCCGTGCTCCTGGTGTTAGTGGGAGCACCCCTCGGCGAAGAGCTTTTTTTCCGAGGTCTACTTGTGAGCCTGCTGCGTGAACGTCTTACGGCCAAGTGGGCGGTAACACTGGCGGCACTGCTGTTTGCCCTGCTGCACTTCTACACCCTGCAGTTTCTGCCTGTTCTCGTATCCGGAATCTTGCTGGGGTTGCTGTTCATCCGCTCAGGCAGCATTTTGGTACCCATCACAGCCCATTTTACTGTGAACGCCCTGGCCCTTTTGGCACTGCTCAGTGCCCTATAACCGCCAGAACTGGTTCACATCTATGACGAACACGATGGCACCGCCTGCTTCGATTTCCACCGGTACTCCAATGGCCGTGGGCAGTTCCGGCGCAATCTGCGGAATAATCTTCTTGCGGGGCGCGCAGGTGGAGCGGATAATCTCCAAGACTGGATCCACTTCATGATCCTCCACCCCGATAAGGAGAGTGGTATTGCCTTGGAGCAGGAAGCCGCCGGTACTGGCCAGCTTGGTTGCCTTGTATCCGTTTTTCACCAGTGATTCCATGAGAAAAGCCACATCGTTGTCTTCAACCACGGTAATCACAAGCTTCATGGCACTTCCTCCTCCCTTATGTTTATAAAATTAGACGCTGGCCTTGAAATTCCTGTTTAACGCTTGAGGTTTGCCCGCGGGGCCCCGGCGAAGCGGTAGATTTCCTGCACGGCCAAGGCCATTTTCCTGCTGGAAAAGTGCTGCAGGGCATAGCGTCTGCCGAACCTGCCCAGAGCCTGAAACAGCTCCGGCTCCGGCTGGGCCAGTGTGCGCTCCGCAATCGAGGGACTGAAGGGCTTTTTGGAGGTACGACCGCTGAAGTTGGTCTCCTGCAGCGCCCATACATTTTCGGGAACCACCAGCCCATCGCAGTAGGCACCCAGCACAAAGGCTGCACAACCAGCGGCCATGCCCTCGCGGATGGCCCGGCCCGTACCCACAACCAGGTTAGCCTGTTTGAGCAGGGGGGTTACTTCGTGGGTCCAGCCCAAGTACTTCACCCCTGGATACTGCCAGTTCCCCGCGCTGAGCACGTCCCAGCCCCAGTTGAGTAAGGACTGAGACAGCTGCAGGAAGTTATCACGCTTGTCTGGAGTAACCTGGGCTAAAATCAAAGCCAACTGCCGCCAACGTTTGCTGCTCGGCTTGAGGCGCCCGAGCCGCACCCCATTTTCCACGAGAAAAGTTGGAACCCGCAGATCCGCGAACCGGGCCTGCATTTCCCGGCTGATCACGATCACTGCCTGCTGTTCTTCTAGCAGCTCCCTTGGCGCGAAGTCCAGGTAATGCACGGTGCTTACGGTGGGGATGTGCAGTTGTCTGCCCAGTTGGATGGCGGTGGGCAGGGTATGGGCGGAATGGTTGTGGATGATGTCGGGCTGCCACTTGCTCAGGCGTCTGTACAGCCTGTCCGGGTTGGCCGTGAGCAGGTGGGGGATGCCCTCGAGCTTGATCCACTGCAGATAGACCACATCGTTGAGGTCGGCGATGGCCAGGAGTACCCGATGGCCCAGCTGCAGCAGCTCAACACATAGATCCAGTACGTGGGTAGTCTGTCCGTTGCGGTAGAAGCGTGTCATGACTAAGATGCGCACGGGGGCACACTCCTTTCCAAGTCGTCCCGGAACCTAAAAAAAGCCAAATCCAGCTTGCCGCTGGACTTGGGCTTTTTTTAGCGATGTTCACGCGTGGGCTGCGGAGGAAAGGGAGGCCAGAAGGCGCCGGACTCGGCCAGTTCAAACCACTCTGCACAGCCGATGGGTGAAACTTGTTCGCACTCGGGCGGTTCAGGGGCAAAGCGGGCCAGGACTTCCAGCTGGACCAAGGCCACAGCCTTGAGTACTAGGTAGATGCCCACATCGCATTCGATGACCGTTCCACTGTCCACAGCCCGGCAGTTCAGGCAGCGAATCAGAGGCAGGACAACGGCGCTCATACCGGGCAGGGCCCCTTCCAAGCGCACTCCCCTGCGGCGGTATTGGGCGGTCTGCTGGATAAACTGGGTCATGCCGTTGCTGTCGTACTCAACGTTCATGACGAAGTTAACCACTACGTCCATCTCGCCAGCTGCCACGATCACTGCTTCCGCCACTACATCGGTAACGGTGCAGGAGACGATGTTCACTGCCAACGGATAAGAAGGCGGAATGGGGATGCGGTAAGTTGGGCAGTCCACGATGGCGCATTCGTTGTAAACTTTGTTTACGTAGATAACCTCCCGCTGGAAATCGGGTTCGTATTCACACTTCATCCGTAATCCTCCTTTCTCTAAGCCATAGTATGCAGGAGGGGAAACGGGGTGCGTGCCGCAGAAGAAAATGTCTGAATGTCCAGGCCCCTGCATACCTTTAGTGGTGAGGGGGTGTTGTTGTGTACATAGAACTCGATCATCCCAAGTTCAGTGGTGTGGAACTGAGTGACCAGTCTCTAATAGTCCACTCTATGCAGACAGGGGCGCGGGTGTTACGGGAAAACGTGCAGGATGTGGCCGTGACGATGCACGGTTCCCAAATCCAGATCGCGGCTTTTGTGAATGCAGACTACGCCTGGTTTTTCAGCGGCGACGAAGAACTGCAAAGTGAGCGCCTGGAGCTGGGGGAGCCCTACGGAGGAGGAGGCCGCCTGATCAGTGATGGCCTGGGTCGAACCCATCTCTTTTACTTCGTGGCCCAGTCCCCCGGGCACAGCAGGCTCCTGCGTCATCATCAGTATGCAGGCAAGTGGTCCCAACCCCAGACTGTATCCGCCAATGTACTGGGTGAGCCTTGGGCTTACAGCGTGTGCTGGCACAGCGATCACTATCTGCATCTGGCTTACTTAGCCCACAAAGACCAGCGCCTGCTTTACCGGGTTTACGATTTGGAACACGGTCTTTGGAGCGGTGCGGTTGCCTTTTCAGAGGCTCCCTGCTCCTATCCTCAGTTCCTCACCGCAGAGTTCCTCTACCTCTTCTGGCTGGAAGAGTCGGAGCAGACCATGCTCAAGGTGCGGTCTAAGAGTGAGCAGTGGTCAGGGCCGGTGCTCCTGTCCACGGGGCAGCAGCACGCGGGATTGCTGGGATTTGCCCTTGCCGGAGACGGATGGAGCGTGCTCTGGGGAGAGGGAGGCGCTTTTTACCAGGTTCCCTTGGGAAGATGGACGGAACGCCAGGCTGCTGAGCGCGGAGATTTTGAG
This sequence comes from Bacillota bacterium, assembly GCA_012521335.1. Lineage (GTDB taxonomy): Bacteria > Bacillota > Limnochordia > Darwinibacteriales > Darwinibacteriaceae > DTU010. Next base: position 8,526 of record JAAYMM010000062.1, read on the forward strand.
TATGTGTGGAAGGTGCAAGGCGGCCTCACCCTTCCCATGTACAAAGTCCCCACCCAGCGGGATAAAGCCGTCGATGCACAATCGCAAGCAGAGAAGGCGGAGGAAGCCACGGAAGAAAGGCCCGCAGCGGGCACCCGCATCCAGCACCCAACCCCCGAGGAAGAGCGGCTCCTAACTCAACTCTTGGAGGCAGAACAGGCTCGGCGGCAGAGGGAAGCGGAGCAGGCCCGGGCCCAAGCGGCCTTTATGGAGCAGGCCTTCCGTACCCTTCAAGAGTGGGAGCAGCTGCGAGAGGAAATCAGAAGGTGGCGCCAGGAATGGAAGCCGGCCCAGCCGGTGGACCTATCTCCCTTGACGGCGCGCCTCGAGCGCCTGGAGCGCCGCTGCTTGGGTCTGCGGCAGGCTCAAGAGGAAGCGAAAGCGCAGGTGGAAGCAAGCAGAGCCCAGCTGGAAAGGGAGGTCTTCAGGCTCCGGGGCCGTGTGGAAGAGCTGGAATCGGCCCAGAAAGCCAAGGCGCGGGGTTTTTGGCAGAGGGTCCTGGGTAGGAGTTGAGGCATATACTAGCGCGGAACGACACGGGGAGGGCTGGTCCATGGAAGTGATTGTCTGCGGTTATACCCGCGCTATCCTCACATCCTGCGGCGGCTGAAGGAAAAATTTGCCTCTGGGAGAGGCCGTGGTTTACTTGAAACGATCCCTGCGCCGGCGTTTTGGCTCATCGGTCAGCGTGCGCTTGGTCAGCCCGGAGAGCCTGGAAGCCCGCAAGAACGGGTGGGTGCGGGGCAATGTTCTGCCGGTTGTGATCGTCAACGGTGAGGTGTTCTGCCGGGGGCGTCTTTCCCTGAAGGAGGTAGTCCAACAGGTGCAGGCACTGCTTCAGGGCGTGGTTGCCCAACCGCAGCGGCGCTGAGCTGGTCTATACCATAATTTGGATTTCAGGCGCGGAAGCTTTTCCTGCTATAATGGGTATGCAATACTACTAGATATAGGAGGAACCGAGCTTGAAACGTCTAAGCGCACTAGTCCTGTTGATCGTCTTGGTAGCTGCTTCCGCGGTACAGGCCAGCGCCTGGGAATGGTGGGCACCCAGTCTGCCCAGTAACCCGCCTGTTACCAATCCGCCTGTCTGGCAGCCTGCTCTGCCCACTCCTAATCCGCAGCCCAATCCTAACCCTAACCCTAACCCAACGCCCAACCCTAACACACCCATTCTGCCGGTACAACCCAGCCAACCTGGTTCGGGTTCGCAGGTGCCTGTACCGCCGGCGAATCTGACCAGTGAGGAACAGCGCATTATCGACCAAGTGAACCAGGAGCGGATTAAAAACGGCCGTCAGCCCCTGCAGGTTGACTACACCTTGGTTGCTTTGGCCAAGAAGAAGAGCCATGACATGGCGGTAAACAGCTACTTCAGCCATGTATCGCCTACTTACGGTACTGTGTACAACATGCTGGATCAGGCTGGAGTGAGCTATTCCCGGGCTGGAGAAAACATCGCCAAGACGGGTGATGTTAGTCGGGCTCACAGCTTGTTCATGAACTCCTCTGGCCATAGGGCGAACATTCTGCATTCCGGTTACACCCACATCGGTGTTGGCATTGCCAAACGTGGGACAAGCTATTACGTAACCCAAATCTTCATCAAGAAGTAAGCAGTCAAGAAGACCCCGCAGTGTACTTCAACACTGCGGGGTTTCCTTTTTGAACTAGAACAACTTGAGGATCAGGACCTGAACAACACCGATGATCAGCCCCAAGACTGCGCCGAAGAGCTCGATGTAGCGCAGTTCGTGCTTGGTCACCCTCAGCACCAAAGCTTCCAGCTGAAGCAGATCGAAGGAGTTGATTTTGTCTTCCACCAGCTGGCCCAAAAGGTTGCTCTGCTGCAGCTCTCGGCTGAGCTCACTGCCCAGCTGGTTGAACATGGTTTCCAGCTCCCCGGCCACCAGATCCTCCACGTGGCTGCGCAGTCTGTCTTCAGTGTGGTCCAAGATGAAGCGGGGAACAAAGCGCCGCAGTCGTTCCGCTATACCGTCCGTGACCAGGCGGGCTACCTTTCTGCGCACCGCTGGTGTGTTGGCGGCCTGTAGGAGCTCCTCCATGGGCAGGATTTCATCATTTAGCACTTCGGCGATGCTTTTGGCCAGGTCCACCTTGCGTTTGGGCAGGACGCCCAAGAACTCCCAACCGAGGATCTTAATTGGTTCGCGCGGCCAGAACAGCATACGAATGGCGATTACATTGGTGCCCCAACCAATCAGGGCAGCTACAGCTGGTAGAACAAGCCAGTCCCACATCCTTGCGATTCCCCTTACGTAAGTTAAACCAAGCTGTTCCCAGTATACCTCAGCTGCGGGGAAAAGCAACAGGATCTCATGGGATACCAGCTACCCGCTTTTAGCTGGCTCATTCAAATCCCAGGTAAAGAAGGAGATGCACTAGGAAAAAGAGTAAATTCGTGGTATAATCTCAAAAAAACAGCCTGTTAAATAACGTGCCAGGGGGGAGAATGTGCCGAGTAGTCTACATCCCTAAAATAGACAGAATCTTAATCACAGTTGAATGAGAGTCAAGTAAGACTACTTAGGCGACTGCGTATGGATCAGCTTTTTTTAGGGATTGCTGACACCAACTACTGCGCATTCATCGTTGTGGGAGATTCATCCGGGGAAATCCTCTCCACCGGAGTGGGCGGTTCGATCAATCACCGCCGTTGGGGGATCAAACAGGCTAGGAGAAACCTGCAGACCATTATCGAGACTGTGGGTGGTGAAAGCGGTTCAAGGATAGCTGCAGCCTGTTTTACGTACATAAAGGGTCAGCTCGTCACCAAGCAGGAAATGCTGCCCATAGTAACCGGCCTCATGGAAGGGGCAGCAGTTCAGGTCGCCGATTTTGCCACCACGGCAGCCTTGGGTATTCACAGTCCCAAGGAACGCGTTTTTCTGATGGGAGATCACCTGGGCTTAGCCATTCTCCAGAGCGAAGGAGGCCAGCGGCATGAGGTGCGCTGCGGCGAACCGCTCTGGAACAACACCAGACGCCGAGAAGCTGATGTTATGCTCCAAGGCGTCTGCAGCGTGTGTCAAGAGTGGGAAGAAGACCTGCGCGGCAATGAAAGGTGTCTGTTGGATGTTGCCCAGTCGTTGGACAGCCTTATAGAAGAGGGGGATTATTGGGCACTGGGTGTAGCTTGTGACATTGCCTGTAACCTAGTGCGTTTGGTGGGCAAGTTGGGGAACCGCTTCAGCCGGCCGGATCCAGTCATCGGCTTTTACGGGCCTTTACTGCTGGGTTCTGAAACCATTCGCCAGCGAGTACAGTACCTGCTGGAAATCCTCTTTCCTGGTGCTGAAGTGATGGATACCCCCTTGGCTCCGGCAAAGGGGGCTTATCTTTCTTCCCTGTTAACCAGGAAAAAGGAGCTCAAGCAAGAAGTACTTACCACGTTCTATAATTCCGCACACAGCGTTATGCAGAGAGGATGGTTGGACTTTGTCGCAGATAACTGAACATCGACTTAAGGGAACCATTGTCAAGCCGTTTGAACTGCCCTATGCTCTCTACCTGCCGCGCGGCTATGCTGAGGGTGGAGAAAAGCGCTGGCCTCTACTCATATTCCTGCACGGCGCAGGCGAGCGGGGAGAGGACCTAGAGCTGGTGGCTCGGCATGGTCCCCTCAAACAGGTCCGTGAGGGGCAAGATTTCCCGTATATCATCGTGGCTCCCCAGTGCCGCGAGAATGTGACCTGGGACCGGATGCTCGATGAGCTGGACCAGTTCCTGCTGGACATTATCAACAACTACTCTGTGGATACAGAGCGCATCTACCTCACAGGCCTGAGCATGGGTGGGTTTGGCACCTGGCACTGGGCGGTACACCAGCCCAACGCCTTTGCAGCCCTGGTGCCCATCTGCGGCGGCACCTGGTGGCTCTTGGGCTTCCCGCAGCGAATCGCTGTGCTCAAGGACATCCCCATTTGGGCTTTCCATGGTGACGCCGATGAGGTTGTGCCTGTGAAGATGACTGAGGATCTGGTACAGGTGCTGATGAACCTGAACGCGCCCGTGCGGTTCACCAGATACTCCGGCGTGGGCCACGATTCCTGGACTCTCGCTTACAACGAGCCTGAGCTCGTTCCCTGGCTCTTGGAACAGAGGAATCCCCAGTTTCGCCTGCGCAGCATCCAAGACGGGCAAGGGGACTAACCTGCACAGTCAGCGTTGGAGCAGCTGGATTAAGAACGGAACCACTATGGGCACGAGGATGCTCAGCACTGTTCCCGAATAGAAGGCCAAGATGGCCGTGCGCCCATCGGTGTGGGCGGCTACAATAGGCAGCGTTACATCCATGGCGGTGGCTCCCCCAGGGGCCACCGCCGCTGCTTTGCCGAAGTACTTGGCAACCGTAGGGATGAACAGGATGGCCAGAATCTCCCGGAAGATGTTGGTCAGCAGGGCCAAAGTACCCAAAGCCACATCATAGCTCTGGGCGATGAGCACCGCGGAAAGCGAATACCAGCCAAAGCCTGACCCCACTAAAGCTGCTTCGCCCGGCGCCATGCGGCATAAAAGGCCAGTTACAGTGGCACCCAAAATAGAGCCCAGAGCAATCAAAAAGGGGACTGCCAAAGAAATTGGGGGCAAGCTGCGCACTTTCTTCCACAGCTCAGGATCCTCCCCCAGACTGAAACCCACGGCAAAAAGCAGGGCGGCCAGGGCCAGATCGGTGACGAGACTGAGGGCTTCTCCGCCTGGCAGATTGAGCAGGAGACCACCGCACACTCCGGCAACTAAGCTGCCTAGAATCTTCCAGGTCATGGACGCCGTCCTCCCAATCCGCTGGCCAGCCAGACCAGCAACACACTGCCTAGAACTGTTCCCACGCTCAGCACAACGGCGCGCAAGCCCAACGCGGGCAGGGCAGCGATGATCTCTTGATTGCTGCCGAGGGACAACCCCAAGCTGAACAAGAGGGCAAATAGGGTGAGGTTACCGAGTGCCGGCACTTTGCCGCGCCAGGCTTCCGGCAGCAGGCGCAGCCGCGCCGCAGCGAACCCCAAAAGTAAAGCGCCGATGAGCAGCGCCACGTGGCATCTTCCTTTCTAGCCCGAGCAACGTTACACAGGCTCAATTCCACCGCACTGCGCCAGCTTCCTGTTGGCAGCAGGCGAAATTTTGGTTAGGCAACAGGGAAATGGGCACTTACAGAGAAACACTTACCATAATCTGACTCGGGAGGTAACAATTATGAAACGCGTCGCGCTACTCAGTCTCGTCTTAATCGCTGTACTTCTCACCGGTTGTTCGCCCAGGCTTGAGTTTTCCATCACCCCTAACCCCATCAGCGTTACGTTTGAAACCGAAGAGATCGAGCTGGAGGCGAAGGTGAAGATGTACGGATTTGGTTCCTATAAAATCGAACAAGCAGCGCTTGAGATTTTGGATGATCAAGGGGAACCAGTCTTCGAGGAGCCGAAGGTGTACGACATCAACAAGACGGTAACGGTTGTGCCCCTTGGTTCGATCGGCAAGCCAGTGCCGCTGGCACGCGTAGGTATGTCGGACCTCTATGACGAAATCCTGGATGGCGAAGAGTTGTCGGAAGAGCTTTATGACGAGCTCAAGGGCAAGACCTATACCATCAAGATAACGCTCACAGGCACAGGAAATCCGTCTTCCCAGGCTAAGCTTGAGTTTAAATAAGCAAGAACTTAACAGCCCAGACTGCGGTCTGGGTTTTTCTCTGCAGCAGGGAATGGTGGGGCTGGAGTGGAAACCACAGGTAATCCAAGGGAGAGGTGTTGCGCATGAGAAAGCTTAGTCTAGCTGGGTTGGTGTTGGTGCTTCTGTTTTGCACCCTGGGGTCGGTGCAGGCTGCCGGCAGCTACTGGCAGCGCATGGCCCACGGCTATCCCAATGCTGTGGTGGTCTATCCTTACGTGTATGAGTACCGTTCTCCGCACCTGGAGGTTTCCGCGAGAGTTCCCCAGCTGAGCGGCATGGTAGACCCGGAGTGGCAGGAACAGTTCAACGAGGCCATGGTTCAAACGGTGCAGGAGCTCACCACTATGCTGCAGGAGGCCGCGCAGGAGGCTCTTGATCTAGAACAGATTTTCCATGCCTTTCCCTTCCAGGGCATCGTGGACTTCGAGGTTAAGCTGAACAGAGGCGGGCTGTTGAGCCTAGCCGTGGTCACCTATACCTTCACCGGGGGAGCCCATGGCATGACTGTCTATGAGTACATCAACGTGGACTTGACCACTGGCCAAAAGCTTGCTTTCACGGACCTGTTTGACACGGAAGAAGAGGTTGCCCGAGCCGCAGAGGTGATCAACGCAAAAATAACCCAGGAGCCAGATTGGTTCTTTATCGACCAATTCACTCCTGGGCTGTTCGCAGCAGATCAAGGCTTTTATCTTACGGATGCAGAAGTGGTGATCTGCTTCGGCCTTTACGAGCTCGCTCCCTATGCTGCAGGCATTCAAGAATTCGCCGTTTCTGCCCCGTAAGGTATCAGTTCCACCACATCGCCGTGTTTGATAGGTGTGGTGAAGCCGGACTTCACGCCGTTTACGAGGATATAGCCCCCTTTAGCGGTGAACGCTTCATCCGGTTCATAAGCCCGGAAGATATCGGTGACAATATAGGCACCGAGGGCCCCAGTGAGGCTGGGTGTATACTCCACCCGATCCTGGGGCTTAATTGCGTAATCCAACGAGACTTCCTGGCCGTTGACCACAGGGGGCGGTTCTTTGTGGAAGAGCTCCACTTCCTCCCCGTTCACTTTCACGATAATGCCTGGTACAGGCTGCTGGGCCGTAGCAGGGAAAAGATCTTTGATGGTACAGGGCCTGGAGAAAAACTCTACCTCCATCCCAGGTCTGATGGGCGTATCCAAGGGGCTCTTCAGGCCATCGATCCGCAGCTCCAGCGTCTCGCGAGCGGTCTTTTCCTCACCGTTTAGGTAGAACGAAAACTCGTGCTCCGCAGGCATGTCCAGAGCGGCGAAAAGCTCCCGGAACGTGGAAATGGGCTGCATGGCTATTCGATCACGATCCTGGAGGATGTAGTCAAAGGGTCTTTCCTGGCCATTTACGGAAACCAGCGGCCTGATCTCCATGGGCGAGCCGTTGCAGGTGATGGCAACGGTCAAGGCCTGGGCATCGAGGAGCTCGCCTAAGGTGATGCGCGGCGGTTCCCCCTGCTGGCCTGGTGTCACCAGCAGACGATCGCCGTCGCTCAAGGGCGCGCCCAGGTCACAGGGTTCGCCGTTTTTGGTTAAGACTGCGGCCTTTCCTTTCGAGCCCGGCAGGGTTATGCAGCGGCCGTTCAGCTCCACCGTGAAGGCGGGGCCAGGCCTGCCAACCAACTCAGATGGGATCAAACCAGCGTGGAGCAGCGCCTCGGCCACTGTGGTGGTGGGCATGCTCAGCAGCTGCAGGCGGCGGTCGTTCACCGTCACATGGATGAGCTCCATGGTCTTGCCATCTAGATGTGCACAACCGATGCCAATGGGGGTGATGGTTTCCGGTCCGTTGAAATCGGGGCATCCCCTCACTGAGCTGAGGCTGGCTCTATCCCTGATGCGTACCAGGTTCTCAGGCAGGTTCAGCTTCTGGGCTACGCGCTGGGCCAGCCCGGGCACGCGGCTGCCGCCCCCGATGAGGATCACGCCTTTGGGTGCGCAGCCGTTGAGGGCTATAATCTCCTGGGTTATCTTTTCTGCCAGGGCATCCACCCTGGGTTCCAGGACGGCCACAACTTCTTCGTAAGTAAGGCTGAGGTCGTTGCCGAACACATCCTGGCAGTGGGAGAGTTCGTCGGGGCGGAGTTCCACTTTGAGTCTCTCCGCAACCTTGAAGTCCAAAAGGAAATGCTCCGCCAGGGCGGCGGTCATGGCATCGCCGGCATAGGAAAGCATGCCGTAGGCCTTCACCCGGCCTTCCGCCGCAATGGCCAGGTCCGAGGTGCCTGCTCCCACATCCACCAGGGCGATGTTGAGCATGCGCATGGTGGGGGGCACCACCACATGCATGGCGGCAATAGGCTCCAAGGTAAGGGAAAGCATCTCCAAACCAGCCCGCTCCAGGGCGGTGCTCATTGAGTCGATCACGATCCGGGGCAGGAACGTGGCGATCACGTCCACTTGGGCAGTGCGGCCTTGATGGCCCTCCAAGGAGCCAATGGGCTCTCCGTCAAGGTAATACTGGACGACGCTGTAGCCTACGCACAGGTAGCTGTGCATTACTCCCCCTTGCTGGTCCGGGGAGAGCTTGTCCACAGCCACGCGCACCGCATCCAGTTCTAGCGCCCGCACCTCATCGGCACTCAAGCGGTGGTTGGAGGCAAAACTTAAGGTGCTGCTGCCCGTTTCGGTACGCAGGGAACGGCCTGCGGCCGCCACGGCTACTCTGTGCAAGGTCCTGCCGCAGCACTCTTCCAGTTGGTGCTTGATCTTCCTGATCACCTTGGCCACAGCATCAATGTGGTGGATCTGTCCATCGGCCATGGCGCCGGGAAGCTGCTGTTCTACGATGGCTTGCTGCAGATCGTAGCCTTCCTCTGCTGCGGTCAGCAGCAAGCCAGCGATCTTGCGTGTGCCGATATCTAGGGCAAATACCTCAGCCGTATTCATCTGCCTCACCTCATCCCTTGTATTTCGCCACGAAGGGAGCTGTTCCTGTTTTTGGGTGGGTAGGGGAGGAGAGATTGGGGAGATGGAGAATCTGTGTGAGAAAGACGAGAATGGGAGTGAAGCAAATGGGCAAGCTGCCAACGCGTGCCGAAATTCCAGATGAGCTGAAGTGGAGACTGGAGGACATTTTCGCAACAGATGAAGCTTTTCTTGAGGCCCTAGAGCAGGTCAAAGCCGGGAAACAGCGGATTTTGGCCCTGCGGGGCACCATCACTTCCGGCGAGGCGCTCTTGAACGCCCTGAAAGTGCGCGATGAGCTGATGCAGCTCATGGATCGCATTATCGCCTATTCCTATATGCGTAAGGACGAAGACAACGGCAACTCCAAATACCAGGGCTTCGCTGACCAGGCCATGGGTGTGGGCGTGGAGCTGAGCAGTGCCGGCGCCTTTTTCGAGCCGGAGATTCTGAGCCTGGATCCGGATGCGGTGCGCCGCTGGATCGAGGAGATTCCAGGTCTGGCCGTGTACCGCCATTACCTCGAGAACCTACTGCGCACCAAACCGCACATTCTCCCCGCGGAGCAGGAGCAACTGCTCGCGGCCGCAGGAGAACTGGCCAGCGCGCCCGGGAACATCTTCCGCATGTTCAACAACGCCGATCTGCGCTTCCCGGAGATCCCAAACGAAGAGGGCCAAATGGTGGAGCTCACCCACGGGCGCTACATCAAGTTCCTGGAATCCCAGGATCCCAAGGTGCGGGAAGCGGCCTTTAAGGCCATGTACGAGACTTACTCGGCCTGGAAGAACACCTTAGGCGTGACCTACATCTCCGCCGTAAAAAAGGAACTGTACTTCGCCCGAGCCAGGAAGTACAGCTCTTCTCTGGAAGCTGCCCTGTTCGATGATAACGTGGATCCCGAAGTTTACACCAACTTGATCAAGACCATCCACGATCATCTGCACCTACTCCACCGCTATGTGCGGGTGCGCAAGAAGCTCTTGGGTCTGGATGAGCTGCATATGTGGGATTTGTATGTGCCCATGGTGGCGCTGGATGAGGAGCAGATCCCTAGAGAAGAGGCTGTGGACATGGTGCGGGAAGGCCTCCAGCCCCTGGGCGAAGAGTACCTCAGCGACCTCAATCAGGCTTTCAGTGAAGGGTGGATTGACTGGTTGGAGAACAGGGGGAAGACCAGCGGCGCCTATTCCTGGGGAACCTATGGAGTGCATCCCTATGTGCTCATGAACTACCAGGGCAACCTCAAGGATGTGTTCACGCTGGCCCATGAACTAGGGCATGCCATGCACACCTACTACTCCAACAAACACCAAGAATTTGTCAACGCGGATTACCGGATCTTCGTTGCGGAAGTTGCCTCGACTCTGAACGAGGCTCTCCTCAACAACGATCTGCTGAACAAGACCACAGACCCGCGCCGCCGCGCTTACCTGATCAACCACTACCTGGATGAGTTCCGCGGCACAGTGTTCCGCCAGACCATGTTCGCCGAATTCGAGATGATCGTCCATGATAAGGTGGGCCGGGGCGAAGCGGTCACCAGCGAGCAGCTCATGGAGATCTACTACGATCTCAACAAGAAGTACTTCGGCGATGACATCGTGGTCGATGAGCTAATTGCCATGGAATGGGCGAGAATCCCCCATTTCTACAGGCCTTTCTACGTGTACAAGTACGCAACTGGCTTCTCGGCAGCCACTGCCCTAGCCAAACAGATCTTGGAGGAAGGGGAGCCAGCGCGGCAGCGCTACTTGACCTTCTTGAGCAGCGGTGGTTCCGATTACCCACTGAACTTGTTGCGCAAGGCAGGGGTGGATCTGAGCAAGCCGGAACCCATCGTGCAGGCTCTCCAGGTCTTCGCAGAGATGTTGGACGAACTGGAAAAGCTGGGCGAAGTCCAGCAGTAATAAGGGCAGTCAGGGTGGGCAACCAAGGCCCACCCTTTCTTCTTGCCCACAAGAATTGGCAGGATAATTGGGAATAGAAAAATAGAAATGCTGGGATGGTACAATGGAGTTTTCTGGCAGGGCAATTTGCCCACGGTGGGGAATTAGTAGATGCTTTTCAGTACAAACGTTTTCCCACAGTGGGAAGTGTGAAAATAAGTTTGCAGACCAGGATTGGGCGATCGAGGTGTCCAATTCTAAACGGGGGAGGATGTTGTGGTGAGTCAACTGACCAATGCTTTACTACACATTCGGGGGGCTTATCCCACGCTCAGGCCTGCAGAAAAAAGGGTGGCTCAGGTGATCTTGGGTGATCCCCGGGAGGCCGTGCATTATTCCATCACTGAACTGGCCAAGAAGGCCGAGGTCAGTGATGCTACTGTGGTCAAGTTCTGCAAGCGGCTGGGTTACAAGGGGTACCAGGAGTTCAAAATCATGCTCGCTCAGGACGTGGCTGTGAAACCAGCTCTTATTCACGGTGAAGTGGAGCCGGGCAACGATGTACATACGATCAAGGAGAAGATCTTCCAAGCCAACATCAGCGCTCTCCAGGAGACAGCCCAAGTTCTGGACAGCCAGGCGCTGGAACAGGCCGTGCAGGCCTTGGCCAGCGCAGGAGAGATCCACTTTTACGGCGTGGGAGCCTCCGGCATCGTGGCCCTCGATGCCGAGCAGAAGTTCGCCCGGATTGGGCTGAGGGCCAGTGCGTTCCGCGATCCCCACCTGCAGATCGCCCGGGCGGTACACCTCCGCCCCGGTGATGTGGCGGTGTGCCTCTCTTTTTCGGGAGAAACGGAGGAGATCGTGGAGGCGCTGCGCACTGCCAAACAGGCTGGAGCCCTGACCATCGCCATCACGAGTCACTCCGGGTCTACGCTGGCGCGCGAAGCCGATATCCTGCTGCTCACTTCTACGCAGCAGAACCTCTTCAAAAGCGCGGCTATCGCTTCCAGGCTGACCCAGCTCAGCACGGTAGATGTGCTGTTTATCGCGGTGGCACTGGTGGATCACCCAAGGGCCCAGGAAGCCATAGCAAGGACTCAGGAGATTCTGGCCCAGCGGCGCCAAGAGCGCTTGAAGGGGTTATCCTGATTTCTAGAACGAATAGAGGAGAAGTGCGATGAGATACGGTTACTTCGATGATGTGAACCGCGAGTACGTAATCGAGCGTCCCGATGTTCCTGTTTCTTGGACCAACTACCTGGGAGTGCAGGACTTCTGCACGGTGATCTCCCATAACGCTGGCGGCTATTCATTCTACAAGTCGCCGCAGCATCACAGGATCACGCGGTTCCGTCCCAACGGAGTGCCGCTTGATCGCCCCGGGCACTATGTGTACCTGCGCGATGATGATACCGGTGAATACTGGTCTGTTTCCTGGCAGCCCGTGGGCCTCGACCTCAGCAAGGCGAAGTACCAGTGCCGACACGGCCTTTCCTATTCTAAGTTCTTCTGCACTTACCAGGGCATAGCAGCGCAGCAGCTGCTGTTTGTTCCTTTGGACGATGCTCTAGAGCTCTGGGATGTGCGCATCAAGAATGACTCAGACAAGGTTCGGCAGCTCAGCGTGTTCTCCTACGTGGAGTTTTCCTTCCACCATGTGGATATTGACAACCAAAACTTCCAGATGAGCCTGTACGCCAGCGGTTCCAGCTATGAAGATGGTGTGATCGAGTACGACTTTTTCTATGAGCCGTGGATGTTCCATTACTTTACCGGCAACTTCCAGCCAGACAGCTATGATTCCCTGCGTGATGAGTTTGTCGGTGCGTACCGGACCGAAAGCAATCCCTTGGCGGTGGAAAGGGGAGTCTGCTCCAACCGCAGCGAACTGGGGGGCAACCATTGCGGAGCCCTGCATAAGCGCATCACTTTACAGCCGGGTCAAGAAACGCGTTTGATCTACCTCTTGGGCGTAGGTGACCGGGCGGTGGGTTGCCAGATGAGGGAGAAGTATGGTGATCCGGCCAAAGTGGACCAGGCGTTCTTGGAGCTGAAAGAGTACTGGCGGAAGAAGCTGGAGGTTTTTCAGTGTGCCACGCCCCATCCTGGCCTTAACACCATGCTGAACACCTGGAATCTCTACCAAGCGGAAACCTGTGTGGTGTGGTCCAGGTTCGCCTCCTTCATCGAAGTAGGCGGCCGCACTGGGCTGGGCTACAGGGATACGGCCCAGGATGTCTACAGCGTTCCCCATACCAATCCCGGGAAAGTGAAACAGCGTCTTGCGGAGTTGCTCAGGGCCCAGGTGAGCCAAGGGTATGGCCTGCACCTGTTTGAACCAGAGCTCTTTGACCCGGATCGCCCGCCTCGGCCCAAGTTCAAGTCTCCCACAGTGGTCCCAGAACCGCCCAAGAGCAGCCTGATCCACGGCCTGGAGGACACCTGTTCAGATGATCATCTCTGGCTGGTGCCTTCTGTATGCGAGTATGTGAAGGAAACGGGGGACGTTGGCTTTTTCGACGAAATCTACCCCTTTGCCGATGGCGGGGCAGCCACAGTGTATGAGCATCTCAAACGGGCCTTGGACTTTTCAGCGCAGCAGGTGGGCGAGCGCGGCATCTGCAAGGGCCTGCGGGCGGACTGGAATGACTGCCTCAACCTGGGCGGCGGGGAAAGTGCCATGGTTTCCTTCCTGCACTATTGGGCTCTGCAGGAGTTTGTCGAAGCCGCGCAGTTTTTGGGCCGGAGCGGAGATGTCCAGCATTACTCTGCTTTAGCGGAAAACGTGCGGAAGATATGTGAGGAAGTACTCTGGGACGGCGAGTGGTATCTGCGGGGCTTTACGGCCCAAGGGGAGAAGATTGGCAGCCGGGAGAACGAAGAGGGCAAGATCCACTTGGAATCCAACTCCCTGGCTGTGCTTTCTGGAGCAGCAGCGCCAGAGCGGGGCCGCTCCTGTATGGATGCGGTGGACCGCTACCTTTACTCCCCTCGGGGTCTGCACCTTGTTTGGCCGGCTTACACCAAACCCGATGACCAAGTGGGTTTTGTCACCAGGGTGTATCCTGGGGTGAAGGAAAATGCGGCCATATTCAGCCACCCCAATCCCTGGGCCATCATCGCCGAATGCCGTTTAGGCAGGGGCTCCAGAGCAATGAAGTTCTACGACGCTCTACTGCCCTATAATCAAAACGATGAAATCGAAATCCGGCAGGCTGAACCCTACTCTTACTGTCAGTTCATTATGGGCCGCGATCACTCCGCCTACGGCCGCGCCCGCCATCCCTGGCTGACAGGCAGCGCCGGTTGGAACTATGTGGCGGCAACCCGCTGGATTTTGGGGGTCAGGGTGGGCTATGACCGCTTAACAGTTGATCCGTGCATTCCCGGCCACTGGCGGGAGTTCACTGTCACCCGCCGATGGCGGGGAGCGGAATACCGGATTACGGTGCAGAACCCCAACGGCGTTGAGCACGGAGTGAAGTCCATTCTCCTCAACGGACAGCCCACTGCCGGTGACATACCGGTTCAGCCTCAGGGAACTGTGAACGAAGTCCTGGTAGTCATGGGCTGATCAAGAGTACGCAAAGGGCAGCTCAACGGCTGCCCTTTTTTTAGCCTATTTCTGGTATGGAGGCCCGGATACCCAGGGATTCCAGGGTACGGCGCACCTCTTGTTCCTCAAAAGCCAAGCGCCCCGCCTGCCAGCAGCAGTAAGTGGGCACGCTGCGCTCAATGGTGGCAAGTTCCAGGTACAGGCGGGCGTTCTCCTTGTTTTCTGCCAGGTTACGGCCAGCCTTGCCCGGCAGCAGGTCGGCATTGGCGAGGAGTTCATCGAGGGTGCCGAACATGTCCAGCCATTTCACGGCCGTCTTGGGGCCAACGAGGGGAATGCCGGGTATGTTATCGCTCGTATCGCCAACCAGGGCTTTGTAGTGGGGAACGAGCTCGGGGGCCACGCCCAGCTCGTACTGGACTAGTTCTGGAGTGAACATCTTGTTGGCCCTGCTGTTGGGAACCACTACCGTCACGTTGTCCGATACCAGCTGCAGGGCATCTCGATCGGTGGTGACGATATAGCAGTGGGTGCCTGCTGGCGCATAGCTGCTGATAGTGCCCATGATGTCATCTGCTTCGTAGCCAGCGAACTTGACCAGGGGAACGTTGAAGCTGGCGATCACTTCCTCAACAAGCTCGATTTGGCCGCGCAGTTCTTCCGGCATGGGCGGCCTGTGCTGTTTGTAGTCGGGAAACAGCTCGTGGCGGAAGGTGGGGCTGGGATGATCGGAGGCCACGAAGAGGAAATCTGGCTGAAACTGCTGCATTAAGCTGGTGAGGGTATTATAAAAGCCGAGAACGGCGTTGATTACTTGTCCGTCCTGACGCTTAATAGAGGTTGGTAATCCGAAGAAAGAACGGTATACTAAAGAAAAGCAGTCCAAGATCAAGCAAGTAGACAAAGCGCTGGCTCCTTTAGGTGGCATTTAGTATTTATTATAACATACCTTTTCTGCTTGGGCTGAGGAAGGAGTGGAATTTCGTGCAGAACGCGATTGAGAAGGCACTCAGTCTGCTGAACATTGCTGTGGTGGGCTTGAGCAGAGACCCCTCCAAAGCAGCGCATACCGTTCCGGCCTACCTGCAGCGGGTGGGCTATAAGATTTACCCTGTAAACCCTTTTGCCGGGCCCGAACTACTGGGGGAGAAGGTGTACCACAAGGTCAGCGAGATTGATGGGCCGGTGGATCTGGTTGTGGTTTTCCGGCCTTCCGAAGAAGCCTTGGCCGTGGTGGAAGACGCCCTGCAGCGTGAGGATATCAAGGGCATCTGGCTCCAGGAAGGAATTGTCAACGCTCAAGTGGAAGCTCTGGCCAAGGAACGAGGCTTAATCTTTGTCCAGGACAGATGCACTTTTAAGGAACACCGCAA
The DNA here is from genome assembly GCA_012521335.1 of Bacillota bacterium. GTDB lineage: Bacteria > Bacillota > Limnochordia > Darwinibacteriales > Darwinibacteriaceae > DTU010. The sequence goes on from JAAYMM010000062.1 coordinate 24,003, forward strand.
ACTTAACCGCTAAGGGGCATCACTGAATGAAGAAGCTGATCGCAGTTTGGTCTGTGCTCTTGCTGCTGGCTGGGGGGTGCTTGGCGGCCCATAGCGAACTGGGCGAGGTGGCTCTGGGCTGCGACGAGCCGCTCGCTTTGCCGGCTGATAAGATTCTGCGCATTTCCCCCAGCTTGGTGGAGTTCGAGCATCATGGGTTTTTGCCCATCAATAGCGACGTGCAGTGTTATCAGCACTGGGAAGACGAGGTCGCACCCATACCACTGGATGCGGTCAAGGTGGGTTTTGAACGGGTGGTGCCAACCGTTTTCGCCGGGGAGATTGTACGTTTTGACGTGTATGACCCCCTCTATATCCGCACCATCCGGGTGGCCATCAGCACGGACCAGTTTAGGAGCATTGAACATAAGGAACTAAGGTTTTCTCCGCTGACCAGGTTGTATGTGGAAGAAAAGGGTACTGGGCGCGGTTTTCAGCTGCAGGCGGGGGAAGAGGCAGTGGTGACTGTCAGCAGCGGGAAGTTCCAGGTGGTAGACAGCAAGGGTACCCACTGGGAGTTTGGCCCGCGCATTTACGTGGAGACGGAGCCGCGAGGCCTGATCCAGATCAACTCGTTCCAGCGCGGTACAGGTACCCGTTTTTTCCCGCGCTATCGCGGGCGTTTCGAGCTCACGGTAGCGGGAGAGGATGTGTTCCTGGTCATTAACGAGGTCAGTTTGGAAGACTACCTGATTCAGGTTGTACCCAGCGAGATGCCGGTGACCTGGCCCATGGAAGCCCTCAAAGCCCAAGCTGTAGCCGCGAGGACCTACGCGGTGGCTCAGGCAGTTTACTCCCGGCAGGGGCACCTAGGGTTCCATGTGGCGGACAGCACCAGTTCCCAGGTGTACAACAACGCAGCGGAATCGGCCCGGGCCACCCAGGCCATATTAGAGACCGACGGCGAAATCTTGGTCAACGCCGATGGTACGGTGAGTTCCACCTACTTCTATTCCACATCGCCCAGGGGTTTGCTCACTGACCTGCGTGCCTGGCAGGACGTGAGTCAGCTGGCCTTGGAGGGCAACTCGCCCTGGTTCCGCTGGAAGTGTTCTTTCACCAGGGACGAACTGGTAAAACAGGTTACGCCTCTGCTTCCCGCCGGCTTTGGTGAGCTGGTGGGCGTGGAGGTGGCGGAGCGGGATGCGCTGGGGAGAGTGGTCAACCTGCGCATCGTGGGCACTAAGGGCGAGGTTTCCATCACCGGCGAACTGAACGTGCGCCGGGCCCTCCAGCCGGCTGCCATGCAGCGCGTGCAGGATAGGGTTGGCCACCAGAGCCTGCTGCCCAGTGCTAACTTCTTTCTGGATGTGCAGAAGGACAGCAGCGGTAGGCTGCAGTCTGTGCACATCTACGGAGGCGGGGCTGGGCATCAGCTGGGCATGAGCCAGTGGGGAGCAAAAGGGCTGGCCGAAGCCGGTCATGATTATCTAGCCATATTGAGTACGTATTACCCAGATTCTCGGATAATAACCCATTCCGAACAGTTGAGGTACTAGGCATGGACAAGACAAGCAAGCCGGAGTGGAAGGTACCCTGGCGCGGCATGCTGCTAGCTTTGACGGTGAGTGCGGCGGCGCTGGTTGTGATCTTCTGGCAGATCAGTAATCCCAAAGACGTCCTGCAAGAGCTGAGGGCTTATCCCCTGCGCTATTTTTTGGGTGCCCAGTTCTTTGTGCTGGCAGCTTGGCTGGTGGACGGGCAGCGCATCGGTACCTTGGCCCGGGCCTTGGGCCAGCGGATTCCCTGGTGGGAACTGGCCATCATCCTGGGAGCAGCTAATTTCCTGACCTTGGTTACTCCCTTTGCCGGGGGCGGAGGGGCGTTGATCGTCTATTATCTCTACCGCCGGGGTCTGAAGTCTTCCCAGGCTACCGCTGTGGTGCTGGGCGGGGGACTCGCGGGGCAGTCGGCCCTGGCTCTGCTGGGCCTGGTCACTTCGTCCATCCTGCGGGGCGTTCCTGGGGATCTGGCTTCCTATTTTACCGCTGTCAAGATCGGAGCCCTGGTCTACCTGTTGATCTTAAGCGGCCTGCAGGTGGGGATCATCAAGAGCGAGCGGCTGTTCAAGTGGGTTTTCAGCAAGACTGGCAGTAAATCCCGTTCTGCCGCGTGGGTTGCTGGCTTTCGCTCTAACTACGAGTTCCTGATCACCAAGCGCAGCGGGCATTATGCGGTGTGCGTGGCGACGGCTTTTACATACTATGCGGTCTACTACCTAGGCAGTTTCCTGCTGCTCAGTGGATTCGGTGTGTTTCATCCTTGGCTCCGGTTTGCCGTGGCCGTACTTTTCGGTGTGGCGCCCGTGTTCTCTCCCATCCCCGGCGGAGCCGGCCTATCCGAAGGGATCTCCTGGGCTGTGCTGGACAGTGTACTCCAGCCCGACGAACTGGCCAGCTTCATCGTCCTCTGGCGGACTGTGGTTTTTTATATCCCCATCTTATTAGGGGGCGCGGTTTTCGTCTTCCTGGTCATGCGCTGGGCTTCAGGTAGTAATATTACGAAGGGAAGCGGGCCATACTAGTCAAGGAGCAGGAGGCAGAAAGCTGCACGTTGCAAGTTAGGTTCTGCGGATCTGCCGCCTGCTACCACTTGCTACCTGGAAGGGTGATGACCATGGGTTATCGGGAACAGCTCAGGCAGGCCCGGGAGCTCCTGCAGAACGAAATCGCAGAACTGCAGAGCAAACTAGCAGCTAAAGAACAGGATCTGCGCAAGCTGGACAGTCTGCTCCGAGAGTCGGGCAGCCAGAGGGGCTCGAGGCCCTCTCTCACGGCCCAGATTGTGGCCACACTTTACCTTTTGGCCCAAGAAAGCCCTGACGGGGTTCCCGCCAGGGCAGTGGTGCAGAAGTTTGCGCAGCTGCGCGATGATGTGAATGAGTCCACCATCCGCTCCACCCTGTACCAGGTGACCCGCAAGATGCGGCCCACCGAGATCGTGGTGGGGGATGCGGTGGAGAGAGTGCGGGTGGTGAAAAACGGCCCCCTCTATGATGTGCAGCTAGTTACCGAACAGAGTGCGGAGCTCGTCTAGTTCGCGGGTAAAGCGCGCGGGAGGGAGCGACTCCAGGAAGCTCGCGCCGTAACTGGCGCTGAGGATGCGTTCGTCAAGGATGACGACACCACCCCGATCCTGTTTGGTCCTGATCAGCCGGCCAAAGCCCTGTTTGAGGCGGAGAATAGCCTGGGGCACGCTGTATTCTAAAAACGGGTTGCCCCCAGCTTGGGCAATGGCCTCCAAACGGGCAGCGGTTACGGGGCGGTCAGGTACGGTAAAGGGTAGGCGGGTGATCACCACGGCTTTCAGAGCCTCCCCGGGCACATCGATGCCTTCCCAGAAGCTGTTGGTGCCAAAGAGCAGGGAACGGGGATTGTCCTTAAAACTCTGGATCAAGCTGAGCCGGGGCCCATCCCCTTGTTTATAGAGGGCATAACCTTCTGCTTCCAGTTTGGGCCAGATGGCTTCAGCTACTTCGTCCATCAGGCTGTAGCTGGTAAATAGGGCCAGGACCCCGCCGCGGGTAGCTGCCGCAGTGCGCAGAATTAGATAGCCCACGTAATGGGCGTAGCGCGGGTCCTTGGGGTTGCGAGCTTCCTTGGGCACGCAGAGGATGGCTTGGCGCTCATAGGCAAAAGGTGAGCCTAGAATGAGGCCGGAAGCCTCCTCCAAACCTAGCTGGCTTTGGATGTAAGCGAAGGATTGGTTGGTGCTTAAGGTGGCGGAAGTGAGAATAACGGAGGGCGTCTTGCTGAACAGGGTTTCCTGCAGCAGCGGCCCGATCTGGATTGGAGCGGCGTTGAGGCAGGGCTCCCCGTTTTGCATTTCCGCCCAATAAGCAAAGTTCTCGTCGCTGGCTGACAGGATCAGCTCCAGGGTATCAAGGAGCCTCGCGGTAAAGGAAGCGAACTGCTCCACCAGGCCGA
>JAAYMM010000008.1 GCA_012521335.1 Bacillota bacterium
TATTCTCAAGGCGTCTTTCTTGCCAGGCCAATCCAAGCCATACCTCTCCCTGCGGCCGTCAAACAGTTCCGTGAAGTTTCCCAATTCAGCTTTGAGCTTTTCGAAGTCTATCGCTTCCACCAGTTCACCGTTCTGGTTCACTGTTTCCACAAACACTGAAGGGAAGAGCTGTCTGAGCTTTTCCCTGTTGGTTTGTGCTATATCCATACTGCGCAGAGGCATTCTCCGTGTTTCCATGGGCATGATCCCTCCCAGACCAGCAAAGTGGCAATATCATTTACTTAGACAAACCGAGTTAAATACCTGCCCAGCACCCCTGCGAACCAGGTCCTCACCAGCCATCACATCTGGAGTCGAAGCCTCTTCTGTGCATGGAAATACTGTCCAAGACAAATACTACGCCCAAGGAGGCTGAAGGCCATGAGAAGGCGGCATCTGTACTTGATTCTAGCCCTTTTGGTGCCCTTGGCCCTCTTGGCCCTGGGTGCCGGTCTGTATGCCCAGGCCAATCGGGCAGTAACCCAGTTTGAGGAACAAAGGCCCTTACCCGGGGCCGCGCTCTATGATCAGGACGGAAAGCTCATCAAACGCCTGGGGACTGGTATGGTGTATGTGCCCCTGGATGCGGCACCAAAAGAGCTGCAGCAGGCGGTACAAGCCGCCTACGAAGCCAAGGACATAAATGCCTACCTGGCCCGGCAGATGTTAGAGCCCCAGGGCTTGTGGAGCAGGCTGCAGCTGGCCCTACTTCCCTCCGTGATCCAGCGGCGCTACTCGGAGCGCGAGCGCCTCGAGCTGCTGCTGAACCAAGCCTACTTTGGTGAAGGAGCCGTGGGGATGGAAGCGGCAGCCCAAACCTATTTCCACAAACCCGTTCAGGAGCTTACCCTCGCAGAAAGCGCCCTTCTGGCCGCCTTAACCCAAGACCCGGAGGGGGCATCGCCTTTCCAACACCCCGCCCGGGCCAAGGAGCTCCGGGCCGCGGTCTTGAGCCGGATGCGGGAGAGGGGGCAGATCGATCAGAGGCAGGAACAAGAGGCAAGCCAAGCCTCCCTGAATCTGGAACGGAGGGCTCCAGGTTACGCCCACCACTTTTCCGATTTCCTTGGCAGCCTCCTCGCTGAGCAGCTGGGGGAAAACAGGGTGATCCAGGGCGGCCTCAGGGTGACCACCACTTTGGACCGGGAGCTGCAGCTCCTGGCTGAAGAGCTGCTGCGCGACGTCCCGGCAGAAGGGGCACTGGTGGCCTTAGGCCCCGATGGCACCATCAAGGCCATGGTGGGCGGCAGGGATTACGGTCAGGAAAGAACCAACCTCGCCCTGAGCAGAGAACGGCAGGTGGGCAGTACCCTGCGTCCCTTGATCTACGCAGCCGGCTTGAAGGAGGATTGGGCCGTTAACCATCTGGTGGAGGATATTCAGCGCGACTTTGGAGGTTTCCAGGTGGACAATGCCGGTGACCGCTACTGGGGCACGGTAACCATGAAACACGCCCTAGTCATGGACCTGCATAATGCCGCGGTCTGGACCCTCAGCGAGCTGGGCTTGGCCAAAGTCGCCGAACTGGGTCAAAGCCTCGGTCTCCCCCTGCAAGCAGAACGGGAGAGTCTGGCCCTGGCCATGGGGGAACTCAAGGACGGCCTATCCCTGCTCCAGCTCACCGCCGCCTTTGTCCCTGCGATTAACGAAGGGAAGTACCTCCCTCCCCGGGGCTTCACCGAGGTGCGGGACAGCGAAGGACGCACCGTACTCAAACCTGAGGATAAAGGCCCTGTGGACGTGTTCACACCCCAGCAGGCCTACCTGCTCACCGACATGCTCAGCCCCGCCTTGGAGTACGGCAGCATCAGAGAGCTGGATGCCGACTTCCCCGCGGTCCTCACCGCCAGCTTCTCCCAAGACGGTGAAAACCAGTGGGCGGTGGGTTACACGCCGGAGCTAGTTGTTGGCGTGCTGCTGCGCACTCCTGAAACTGACAAGGAAGATTCCCGGCCTGACCTTCTGGCAGGGGAGCTCTGGCTGCGCTTCCTAGAAGGCGCCAGGCAGCTGGCCAGCGCCGCGGCGGAACAGGAAGAACCCCCAGCAGAGTTTCCCGTTCCAGAGAATGTGGAAACGGGCGTTCTGATCGATGTATTCACGGGCCTGCTGGCCAACGAAAGATGCCCCCAGGTGGAAGTGGATGCTTTTATAACGGGAACCAAGCCCACCCGCTGGGCCCCCTGCTCTATACCTCCTGAACCAGAGCCTGCTCCGGTCCCTGCTGTGCCCAGTGCGCCCCGCCAGCCCGCACCGCGCCCAGAACCTGAGCCGCAACCGACGCCCGAACCTGAACCTGAACCTGAACCAGAACCTGAGCCGGAGCCTGAACCCGAACCGGAACCAGAGGAGCCTGGGGAACCGGAGCCCCCAGAGCCTATCCAGCCGGAACCGGAACCAGAGCCTCAACCTGAGCCGCAGCCTGAAGAGGCTGGCCCCCTACAGCCCGTGGAGCCGCCTTCGCCCTGAAGATAAAAAAACCCCAGACA
>JAAYMM010000063.1 GCA_012521335.1 Bacillota bacterium
AGGTTGCCGTAATTGAGTTTGCCCGCCATGTCTGCGGCCTCCAGGAAGCTAACTCAGCGGAGTTCGATGAAGGTTCGCCCCATAGGGTGATCGATCTGATGGAAGAACAGAAGGGCATCACCGACAAGGGGGGCACCATGCGCCTGGGGGCCTACCCCTGCGAGCTAGCTCCCGGATCCCTGCTGCACCGTTTGTACGGCCGGGATCAGATCAGCGAGCGGCATCGCCATAGATTCGAAGTGAACAATGCGTACAGAGAGATCCTTGCCCAGCATGGACTAAGCCTGAGCGGCACCTCGCCCGATGGCCGCCTGGTGGAAGCTGTGGAGCTGAAGAACCATCCCTTTTACGTGGGAGTGCAGTATCACCCCGAGTTCAAAAGCCGGCCCAACAGGCCGCATCCGCTGTTCCTGGGGCTGGTGAACGCTGCTGTGGAGGGCAGAGTATGAGAGACTACGCACTGGAACTGCAAAACAGGATTCGCTTCATCCGCGGGTGCCTGGCTTCCTCCAACGCCCAGGGCATTGTGTACGGCAACAGCGGAGGGAAAGACAGCGCCCTGGTGGGGATTCTCTGCAAGTTGGCCTGGGAGAATACTGTGGGGCTGATCATGCCCTGCCGTTCTCAGCGCAGCTACGAGCAGGACCGCAGAGATGCGGAAGAGGTGGCCAAAGCTTTCAACATTGAGACCAGGGTGGTGGATCTCCAGCCCACCCTCAGTGCCCTGGAGACCGCCCTGGGAACAGTGACTTCCCCTACGGAGCTGGCCTTGGTCAATATAGCCCCTCGCCTGCGCATGGCCACGCTCTACGCAGTGGCCGCCAGTGAAAACAGGCTGGTCGCGGGCACCGGCAACAGAAGCGAGGCTTACATGGGTTATTTCACCAAATGGGGCGATGGCGCCTGCGATTTCAACCCCATCGGTGACCTCACGGTCACTGAGATCTACGAGTTTTTGCGTTTCTTGAAGGCGCCTGCGGTCATCTTGGAAAAAGCACCTTCAGCAGGTCTGTACGACGGGCAGACCGACGAAGGGGAGATGGGCATCAGCTACGAGCACATTGACACCTTCCTTTTGGGCGGTTCTGTAACGGAAGCAGAACTCGCCATAATCGAAAGGTATCACCGCGCCAGCGAACACAAACGCCGCCTGCCCTTGGTCTACGGAGGACGCCCATGAAGATCAACCCAGGTTTCCTCAACCTCAAAGACCGTTACCTCTTCGCCCTGATCGGCCAGAAGGTGCGGGAGTATACAGCCCAGAACCCCAGCCAGGAGATCATCCGCCTGGGGATCGGCGATGTGACTCTGCCCCTGAGCCCAGTGGTGGTTGCCGCCATGGAGCAGGCCGCCGAGGAGATGGGCAGGGCTGAGACTTTCCGCGGCTACGGCGATGAACAGGGTTATCCTTTCCTCCGGCAGGCCATCTGCCGCTACTACGCCGGCAAGGGCGTGAACCTGACCGACACGGAAGTGTTCATCAGCGATGGGGCCAAAAGTGATTTGGGCAATATCCTGGATATCTTCGCTGCCGAGAACACTGTTTTGATACAAGACCCGGCCTATCCCGTTTATGTGGACACCAACATCATGGCGGGCAGGCAGATCAAGTTCCTCGCGGGCACCGTGCAGAACGACTTTCTTCCCCTGCCCAGCCCGGATCTGGAAGCGGATCTTGTCTACATCTGCTCCCCGAACAATCCCACCGGTGCCGTATACAGCAGGGAACAGCTGCAGCAGTGGGTAGACTGGGCCCTGGACCGGGAGGCGGTGATCCTCTTCGACAGCGCCTATGAAGCGTTTATCCAGGACCCTGAGCTGCCCACCAGCATCTACGAGGTGGAAGGCGCCAAGCGCTGCGCGGTTGAGATCTGCTCCCTGTCCAAGACGGCCGGGTTTACCGGAGTTCGCTGCGGATACACGGTGGTACCCCATGAACTGGTCAGGGAAGGCGTGGCCTTGAACGAGCTCTGGTTCAGGCGCCAGACCACCAAGTTCAACGGGGTGTCCTACATCGTCCAGCGGGGCGCCGAGGCTGTGTTTACCCCCGAAGGGCTGCAGCAGACCCGGGAGAGCATCCAGTATTACCTGGAAAACGCGCGCCTCATCTCCAGCGCCCTGGAGGAGCTGGGCCTGTGGTTTACCGGCGGCAGGAACGCCCCCTACATCTGGCTGCAGTGCCCGGGCGGCATGGGATCATGGGAGTTTTTCGATTATCTTCTGCATCAATACGGTATTGTCGGTACTCCCGGAGCAGGCTTTGGGCAGCAGGGCGAGGGGTTTTTCCGCCTCACTGCCTTCGGCCGCAGAGAAGATGTGCTGCGGGCCCTGGAGCGCCTGGTTACGCTGAGCCTGTAGAAGAAACGGCTGTTGGCCATAACCAACAGCCGTTTTTGCTGAGGCGCCAGATCAGCGCATGTAGATCTGGGGCTTGAAGTAGCGCTGCAGAGAAACGAAGAGGATCAGCAGCGGCAGAATGGTAAAGAAGCTGGCCGTCAGGGTGAGGTTGTAGACCGGGAAACCCTGGGGGTCCGTGATGGTGGTGATACCCAGGATCAGGGGCATGCGCGCCCTGCTGTTCACCACAACTAAGGGCAGGAAGAAGTTGTTCCAGATGCTCACAAAGGCCATCAAGAACAGGGTGATGAACCCGGGGATCACGTTAGGAAGCCCGATCTTCCAGAAGGCGATGAGGTCATTGGCCCCATCGATACTGGCCGCATCGAACACTTCCTCTTCAATCTGGTTCCAATAGGACACCATCATATACACCCCAAAGATGTTCACAAAGGAGGGCAGGAGAACCGCCAGCCTGGTGTCAATCAGGCTGAGGTCTCTGAACATCATAAACAGGGGCAGCGTGGTGGCAAAACCAGGCACCATGGCGAAGGCGATGATCAAAACGAAGAGCAGCCTCTTCCCGATGAAATCATAGCGGCGGAAGGCATAGCCTGCTAGCGCGGCGATGAACACACCTACAAAAGCGCCTACCGTTGCGTACAGGAACGAGTTCAGCATCCAGCTGAGGAACACTCCGTTTTGGTAGGAAAACACGCCGCTCATATTGCTCCGCAGATGGCTGGGCCTGCCTGGAAGCAGAGACTTTTGGAAGAGCTGGCTCACGTTTTTCGTGGTGCCGATGGCCAGCCAGTAAAAGGGGAAGATGAAATAAGCCGCCAGCAGAACCAACACTATGGTGATCACTACGTAAAAGCGCTTGTTTAGTCTCATGGGGCTGTCTCCTCCCTTCCTTTAGTGGCGGCGCTCCAGGATCTGCCGCCCCGCGGAACGCAAGATGTACCAGGAGAATCCGCAGGTGATGACCGCCAGGATGATGCCCATGGCTGCTGCGTACGTAAACCTTCCCTGGGAGAAGGCCGAGTTATAGATGTACATGGCCGGTGTGTAGTTGAGGGGCAAGACCACTAAGTTCCCCAGCATCCAGGGCTCGTTGAAGACCTGCATAGCTCCTATGGCGTTGAAGATAAACAGGGTAAACAGGGGGCCCTTGAGCAGAGGCAGCTTAATGCGCAAGGCGATCTGCCACAGGCCTGCCCCATCCAGCTGCGCCGCTTCAGAATACTCCTTGGGGATGGCGATCAGCGCGGAATAGACCAGAAACGCTGTGTAGCCCGTGAACTGCCAGAGGATGATAATCAGCAGGATGCCGGGTACATTGGATCTCGTAAGGAACTTGACCCCCGTACGCCCGAACAGCTCCAGGAAAGGCAGCAGCGGTGACATGGAATCGGAGAAAATGTAGGACCAGACGATACCGGATACAATTCCTGGGATGGTGTAGGGCAGGTAGTAGATGAAGCGGTAGAGGGGCCCGCCGTTCTTGCGCGTCTCATAGAAAAGGGCGATTATGGTGGCGAGAAGGAGCATAAGGGGTACTTGGATCAGCAGCAGGAACAAGGGGATGCGGAAAGACTCCCAAAACATGGAATCGGAAAGAATCCGCTTGTAGTTGTCCAAACCCACGTACCACATTCTCGCTCCCCGCTGCCCGTAGAGGGAGAGCCTGACGCCGAGCCCGATAGGATACACGATCAGGCCGATAAACACCACTAGAAACGGGGCCAGAAAGAGATAGGCCTTCATGGTCGCCTTCAGTCTTGCCTTATTAAGCCGTATCATGCCATGACCACCCACTTTTGCGCTTAGTGTAAGGAGTGCGGCCGCCTGGGCTGCGCCCAGACGGGAAGGACGGAAACTGGAGGAGGGGGTGCAGAGCACCCCGCTCCTGTTAGTCTTGAGGCAGCTCCCCAATGATTACGTTCGGGTAGCCGAACTCTTCCATGAAACCGATAACCCGTTCTTCCCACATGGGCAGGATATCGGCAAAGCGCTCGATCTTGCCATCTACATAGTCCTGCAGCAGCAAGCTCAAAGCGTTGTCCAGGTTGGACCAGATGGGCAGGCCTACAAAGGTGGTGTTGATCAGGTTGTGGGCATGCCAGAGTTCTTCTACGATGTTCTGACCGCCAAAGAAGGCATCATCCACTGCCAGTTCATGGACGACTTCTTCATAGCGCTTGGATACCATGATGGGGAGATTGCTGTACTGGTTCAGGCAGCGCAGGGAATCGGGATGCGAGTTCAGCCAGTTGACGAAAATGGCGGCAGCTTCAGGATTCTTGGAATGGGCGGTGACATAGAAGCCGGATCCGCCGAGCATACCGTTGTGAGGATTGGAGGGATCGAAGTTCGGCGGAGCAATGACGCGCCACATACCTTCTGAATCTGGAGCGTTGTAGCGCAGCCACTCCGCAAACCAGCAGCCGTTCAGCACTGTTGCCGTGGTTCCCATGTTCAGAGAGTTGTACCAGTCGGCATTCCACCACATGGTGACGTTGATGGTGCCCTCATCAATCAGCTCGCCCCAGAACTCGAAGACCTTTTCGGCGATGGGGTTGGTGAAGTCGATATACCAGTTGCCATCGCTGTAGTCGAACATCTTGCCGCCGGACTGCCAGACAAGGCCGACCCACCAGAGGGCGTAGCCGAGCGGCGGTGCATTGAACTCCAGATCAGGAGCGGCTGCTTTAAACTTGCGAGCCTGCTCAGCGAACTCCTCCCAGGTCCTGGGCACTTCCAGGCCGTACTGGTCGAAGAGATCCTGGCGGTAGAACAGGGCAATGGCGCCGCTGTCCTGCGGGGTACCGTAGATCTGCCCGTCCATGGAGCACCAGCCCAGGGCCTCTTCGCCGTAGAGGGCGATGAACGTTTCCTCATCTAGCCACTTGTTAATGGGCTGGAAGGCACCCAGATCCATGTACTCGGGGGCGAAGGAGTACTCCACCATGAGCACATCGGGCAGGCCGGAGCCGGCAGCCAGTGCGGTTTGAGCTTTCTCATAGTGCACGCCGAAGTCTTCCCAGACCACGGTGATGTCCGGGTAGACCTTTTGGAACTCTTCAATGGAGTAGTTCTCGTTGCTGGTCCAGGCCCACATGGTGATGGTTGTCGGCCGGCCGGTGTATTCAGGATAGTAGTCGGCGGCAAAGGCGCTGACACTCAGCAGAACAACCAAGAAAAGCGCGGCAAAACTCTTCTTCACTGCATTTTCCCTCCCATTTAGTCTTTTTCTCCTTTTGACTGCAAGTCTTCAGCTGGTTCTCCCCAAGACCCCCCTTTCTGCAAGGAGCTTTCAGCTGCCTGAACGGCGGCTTCCTCTGACCTTTGCAACCATGAGGTATGACGTCTAACAATGGGGGTTATTCTGCACAAGTTAACGAAATCCTCTTATAAGTAAATCTACAATTATGAAAAATGCCCTGAACAGGGCAAAAATGCAGTTAAACACATATACACTAAGACAAAAGGTGATTTCCTGCACTGGTGTAAAACCTGTTAATTTAGCAGGAATTTTGCTGGCATCGTGGAATAGATAGTACGTTGACAGACGTCAGACATGCTTCTTGGAGGACGGTGAGGTGTGGGTTATGTAGGGGAGCACATGCTGCTGATGTGCGGAGGAGTCGTTGGAACCAGAGAGTCTCCGGACAGAAAACCATTAAGAGGAGGGCATTCATGAAAGCGAAAGGCATTGTCCTGTTGTTGGTGTTGAGCGTTTCGCTGGTGTTCTGCAGTTCGCTGCTGGCCGCCGAGCCGCCCAGGCATGAAACCTTAATCGCAGACATCCTCACAGGCAAAGTTGGCAATCCGGGCAACTTCAACTTCTGGGCGACGTGGGTCGGCAACGACAAGGGCCTGCAGCAGCTGGTGATCGATCCTTTATGGATGGCAGACTATGTGACCGGTGAGATGATCAATGTCCTGGCCAAGGAGAACCCCATCTACAACGAAGACTTCACAACCATGACGGTCAAGCTGCGGGAAGGAATTTATTGGAACGACGGGGTTCCCTTCACCGCTGATGACGTCATCTACACTGTTGAACTGAGCATGGCCACCCCAGGGTTCGGCTATCATACCCAGTTCAACCAGGCCATTGAGAGAGTGTACAAGACAGATGACTACACCGTGGTCTTCGAACTTAAGCAGCCCAACTC
>JAAYMM010000009.1 GCA_012521335.1 Bacillota bacterium
CCTTAGAGTCAAACGAACTGGTATCGGTTTGGCCAACTCGAAGGCTAAACCTGGCCCAGTCGCTGGCGGGGGTTACTATGTAGAGATAACGGATGTGCCAGCTGGCGTCTCTCTGGCCCAGGTCGTGATCTTGTTCATTCACACGGCAGCCAAGAGGGTTGAAAAAGAAGGCCGGTATGAGTTCTCGTTCAGCGAGCTCTCATGACCGACCCAGTTGGGCAAAATTGGGCAAAACTCTTGCCCGAAATCTACGAAATGCCCGCTAAAAGGCAAGCTCCATTTTGGGCAAAACCGCGCCCGAAAGCGTCAAAACCAATTATTCATGGTCGTTTGATTGTCGCTGAGCAGCCTGACTACGAATCAGAAGGTCGTAGGTTCGAATCCTGCCGGGCGCGCCATTTTGAATGCGATAAGACCGCCGTTGTGGCGGTCTTTTTATATTCTGGTTTTCGCCGAAAAACGCTTTGACCTAATTCCTATGCTTTAAGATGTGTGCTCTACGAATGACTCGACCTACCACACGTTCCGTGTAGTGGTCAGTCAAGAATGGACATGGATCACCTTTAGGCGGCCAGTGGTCAACTTTCTGTTGATGATCGCCCCTGGCCGCCTAGTCGCACGTCCTGAGGCCGATCGCCTGCTGGTGAGCGTGAATGCTCGAAATGGGACGGGAGTTTTGACAAAATCTTCTGGACAGGAAGGAATTGGGAAATGATCTGCTAATCACTTGAGTATCGTGGAGCGTATCCTCTGCCGGCGAGAGGAGGTGAGTCTTGTGAGGATCGGCAGAATTGGTTGGTTTCTGCTGTTGTTGTGCGTTTTTGCCAGTCCCGCCCTAGCGGCTCGGTTGCCCAATAGATTAGACGACATCCCGGTTTTTCCTGGAGCTGTACGTGATCCAGAGGTCGAGGAGCTGTACAGAGAGTCGGCTTATTACGACGAAACGGTAGTGTTCTCTGATGTACGCGCCTACACGGTTGAGGCCATTATCGACGAGGTGCTGCGTTTCTACTTGGAATACACGAAAGCGACCGAAGGCTGGCCGGAGGTACATGCGGCAGATGTCGAACCAGGTGAAACGGTGGGGCCGTGGTATTCAGTGTCGTTCTACCCAGATTGGGTTTTTGAGCACATTGTGGAGTACGGCCGTGTGATGAACGATGGCAACTGGATTCGCCAAGCGTTTTCCCAAAGGCCGCAATGGAAGCCGGGTGAATGGCTCTCAGGCGCTGCCGTCTACTGGGATATGAAGGAAGAAGACGAAACCATCGTAGAGGTAGCAATCTGGATTGACGACCTAGGTTACGACTCGCAGCAGCGTATCGACTACAGGTCTACCAGCATCGTCATGGCCGTAGTGGTTACAGATCCCAATGTGTTCGCTGACGATTGGGAAGAGATGGACGAAGAGTTGGGGGACTGGCTGAAAGCGTGGTTCAAGGGTTGGCCAGGGGGCAACGACGAGTGAGTCTGCACCTTAGCGGCTTCTGCGACCACCTCTGCCATGGTGGAGCTGAAGCCGATTCCCTCGAGCATGTCTGAGCTGTGGCGGGCCTGTCCTTTATCCTGGAATCGGCTCGCTTTTGCTGTACAGGGGGGCCCAAGTGCGATGGACGAGAGGTCACCGGCAGTATCCTGTCATTGGAAGGAGCATTGACAATCCTGGAGAAATTCCCAACCGACTAACGACTAGGGCGTTCAACTCACAGAACGCGAGACATCGGCAGGGAGGATGTGCGAAGATGGAGACCAATGATCTTATCGCTCAACTGGGTGATAATGCCAAGGCGGTTCTTCAAAAGGCACTTCAGTGTGCCAAGCGAGACGATCTGCTGAAGCTTGCCGCAGAGCACGGCATCACTCTTTCCGAACGACAGGTTGATGAGCTGCTCAGCTACAGCCAACCTGGGGTGGAGCCGCTGTCAGACAGTGAACTTGACGCTATCACTGGCGGAAGCGACAAACCTCGGTGCCGTCGCTGCAGAACCAATAAACACGTTTATTGGCTCAACGGCTGGGTGTGCCGGCGGTGCGGGGACTACTTCCACAAAGGGCAGACCACACGCCCGTACTGAACAGGCAACGCAGAGTCTCCAATTGAGCAGGAGCAACGCTTAAGCGCAGTATTCCACCTTGGTCGCTTTTTCTTCCTCTTGAGAACCGGCACTGTTTCCCTGGGAAACGGTGCTGGTTCTTTGACTAGGCAGGAGTTGCTCCGGTAAGACACGAATAGCGTGGCAGAGGGTGATGGTTGCATGGGGCGACGTAAAGGTGCTAGCTCGCGGATGATCTCGGTCGTAGGGTGTTCCCTGGTCTCTGCCTACCTTTTGTCGTTTCTGTTGGGCAGGTGCTGCACAGCCTACTTGGCCCGTCTGCCGTAGAGAATTCCCCGTATCTCCTAATTGCGATGGCAGCACGTCTCCTCGGTCTGCTTTCCTGTGGTTATCAGGAAAATCACCAGGCGCTGTCAAGCGTGCGATGATTGTCAGTATGGGGCCGTGCGCGGCTGCGACAGAGCCCTTCTTTTTTTGGGCCGTCTCCTCACTGGCTGAAAGGATTTGTGGTAAGCGGGTTTGCCAGCGGCCGCGTTGTCGCTGCATTCGGTTCGTTACTGAAAACCTTTGCTCCCAAGTGAGCTCCTCAAGACCTGTGCTGAGAAAGGGGGCTTGATCAGTGTGGACCGCATCCTATCGATGGCTGATTTGGGTAAACGCGTTCTCGGTGGGATAATGGGTCTAGCTGTTGCCGATGCGCTGGGTGTGCCCGTTGAGTTCATGGATCGAGAAGTCCTGGCGCGGGACCCGGTGGTTGGCATGAGGTCTTACGGCACATACAACAAACCTGCCGGTACATGGTCCGATGATACCAGCATGACCCTATGCTTGATGAGCAGTCTCTCCAAGGAACTGAACTACGATGAGATCATGCGTAATCTCCTGAAATGGTACAGGACCGGTGAATTCACAGCTGATGGCGACACCTTTGACGTGGGAACAACCACCAGAGCCGCCCTGGAGCGGTTCGAAAAAGGGATTCCTGCTCTGCAGTGCGGGGGATATGGTGAGTACGACAATGGAAACGGATCCCTGATGCGCATCTTGCCGCTGGTGTTCTATCTCGCTGCCAGATATGGGGTGAACTTTCACGAGAGTAGTGAAGCATTTGAGATCATCCACAACGTCTCCGCTTTGACCCATGGCCACCCGCGGAGCCAGCTTGCCTGCGGGCTCTACCTGTCTGTGGCCGCAGTGATCCTCAGCGGCGTTGGTCTAGAGGTTGCTGTACAGGTCGGCATTGAGAAGGCGGTGGAATACTACGGAAGACAGCCGCTGTTCGTTGGGGAACTGGACCATTTCTCGCGGCTAACAAGGGGGCATATCAAGGCAACTCCTAGAGCAGAGATCAGCAGCAGTGGTTATGTCGTGGCTTCACTGGAGGCCGCGCTTTGGTGCCTGTTGAACACCCATGACTACCCGAGCTGTGTCCTGGAAGCCGTAAATCTGGGGGGAGATACGGACACCGTAGCTGCCATTGCCGGGGGATTAGCAGGGCTTGTGTATGGATATGAGGCCATTCCCCAAAATTGGCTTAGCGTCCTGCGAAGGAGAGAATACCTGGAAAACGCATGCCACGAGTTCAGTCAAGCTTTGGCCCAGGGGATCTAGATGCGAGCGATTTCTTCAGCTATTTCACTCACTGTCTTCCTGGTTGTGTCGATCTTCACTGTGTTAAGCTGATGATACAGGGAAAGGCGAGCAAGGCTCCTCTCTACAACATCAGGCTCTCTCTTGCCGGCCGCAATATCCTGACTTAGGCGCTCAAGGAGTTCTTGTTCATCACAGACCAGAGAGATCGTCTTAATCTCGCAATTTGTCGTATCAAGGTTGTTCAGGATAGCATCAATAATGGACTGTTCGTGCATTACCCAGCAGAAGATGATGCTCTCGTAAGCGGAGCAGTGAATGAACTGATTGAGCAGGAAGCAAATATTCTCCATCACCATCTTTTTGGTTTCCGCGGTTACCTGAAAAGGGTGCGCATCCCAACACCAGTCTCCGTCAAGGAAGACGCTGTTATCCAGTTTGAGTTTGAGCTCTTGGCCTACCGCTGTCTTGCCGACACCCATTGTGCCCCCGATTAGATAAAGTCTTTTCATTCACTGACACCCACAGCTAAGAGACCTGTCTTCACATCTGTCCCTTGTTCTCGGCAAGTTCAATTTTCGTGATCAACGCGCTGTTCCCTCCTGCCCTGGACGTTAGCGCTTTTGAGAAGCAGGTCATGCATCTGCTGCTTGAGCGCGCCAACGTTCTGTTGTACGCTAGGATCAATATCGAGTTAGCGCTGTGAGGGGGATCAGGTAATGACCAGGCTTGAAGAAGGGTTACAGTTAATCGAAGAACGGTGTGGAAACGGCAGAGATAATGTCATCTCGCTGGCAACCATTGCCTTAGAACCCAATGCTGAAGGCAACCCCCGGCCCTATGTCCGCGAAGTGGATGCGCTTTATGAAGACGGCGTCTTCTACATCACTACTTGGGCCCGCTCCGCCAAAATGCAGCAGATAGCCCGGAACCCCGAAGTTGCCTTCGCCGTTACTGGGCAGTGGTTTTCGGGAAATGGGATTGCGGAGAACCTTGGCTGGGTGTTGGAGCCCAAGAATGCCTCTCTAAGGGTAAAGCTGCGGGAAGCGTTTGCTCCCTGGTACGACTTTGCCAACGACGAAAGCAACGAGGAGTGCATCATTCTGGCCATCCGCATCACCAAAGCCACAGTGATCAAGGATCATGGCGCGGTTCGCTACCACATGGATTTCGTGAACAAGGTGGAAGCAGAGGAAGCGAGAATCTACTAGAGACTGATCACCAGAAGCATATATGTGAGGGGCGAACCTAGTGGAAAGAGCCATAGAACTGCAGTTTTCCCAGGAATTACTATCTGAAGCAGCCCAGCGCTTTGGCATGGCCACTGAGACACTGAAGCGTTTGGGTGACTTCGAAAACTACGTATACGAGGGCAAAATCGACGGTGTCAGCCATGTTCTTCGACTGACCCACAGCTCCCACCGCAGTACCGACTTGGTTTTAGGGGAGCTGGAGTGGATCAACTACCTCGCGGCAAACGGAGTGAGTGTGGCCAAGGCCCTGCACTCAACCTCCGGTAAACTGGCAGAGAAGATACCGGTAGGAGAGGATTATTTTGTTGCCAGCGTTTTCCAAAAAGCCAAAGGAAGACCGCTGGATCGCACGAATCCCGCGGAACCAACCCGGGAAGTGATCATGGAGTGGGGAAAAACCATCGGCAGGATGCATAGGCTCACCAAGAACTTTGAGCCATCTGAAGAAAAACTCAGAAGGCCCCAGTGGTTTGAGGACGACTTGATGTGCTTTGAAAAGCACCTCCCCAAAGAAGATAGGCACATTGTGGACATCGGTTATTCGCTGCTTGAGTATGCACAGAACTTACCGAAAGCGCAAGACAGCTATGGCTTGATTCATACGGATGTGCATCCGGGCAACTTCTTCGTGGACGAAGGAAAGATCACGGTCTTTGATTTCGATGACAGCTCTTACCAGTGGTTTGCCAGTGACATAGCGATAGCTTTGTACTACACGATTTGGTTCAAGTCTAGCGGCCGTGAGCAAAAGGAAAAATATGACTATGCCAAGGATTTCTTGGAAAGCTTTATGATCGGATACAACGCGGAGAACAGGCTGGAAGACTTTTGGCTGAATGAGCTTCCCTTTTTCCTAAGGCTGCGGGATATCACCTTGTATACCGTTTTCCACAAGAAGTTTGACCAGAACAATCTGCAGCGGTTCGCGCAACTACTGGGTGAGATCAGAACTCGGGTTGAACGAGAAATCCCCATCGTGTTCCTTGACTCCTATCTACGCAGCCGCTGATTATTGGCACACTCCTTCAGCCGCAGAGCGGCCAAGCCAATGGTCATCCCACCCGTGAGCGATGCTAGACATCGCAGAGCTGGTTGGCGCGCTGAGCTCGAAGAACGATGAGGTCAGATACCAGGCCTTGCGGAGCAGTAACTCCTACCAGAGAAGTATCGGAGAAAGCCGATTACGAGGCGCCAATGCGTACAGGCTTTGGGGAAGATGGCTGCAGAACAAAAGAAATCCAAGGCTTCATCACAAGCGCTCTGGCGGGCGAAATTCTGGACGCCAAAGCCAAGAAGCAGGTGGAGAAGCTCATGCCGATCAGTTGAGGCGACAAAGGACGATCATGCCCAAACTGAACAGCACCCTGCTGGACCTCACTGCTAGTAGGGTGCTGACTTGTCTTCGCCAACTTCCGTTCGTTTTTTAGTTTTTCCCACATCAGGTACCATGGCAAAGCCGTGTGGCGCCGAGCGACCCCAGTTAGCCGTGACTTGGCCTTCCGATCTTTTTGCCCTGCCTCCACTGCGGCGGCTGTTTGAGACGCCCAATCGAATCGGGTTTTGACGGTACCAGCGAGATAGACGATCAAAGAGGATCAGTACCAGATTATCAGAAGACTCTAGGTAGCAGAAGTGCTGTTCTGATACGCCGGCGCCTCTACCCCAGAGAGAAAGAACCCAGCTAGAGTAAAGCGCACCCCGAGTTTGGACCCGGAGTCCAGCATCTGGAGGTGCGTTTTTTGTGGCGTATCTAGGGCAGACGCCCCCAAGCTTTTGAGGACCGGAGGACCGCTATGGCAGCGGCCCTTCTGTGCTGTTCAATCCTCATGGCGCACTTGTATTGTTTGCATACGATCCTTCGCGATTTTTCCATGACCGGAAGGAATGCAACGTTTGTTGTAGAATTTGTATACCGCGAACAGTTTGTTGCAATTCTGCAGAGAAGGCGGTGACAGGTGTGGCTGAGGTGAAAGACCACAACTTCGAGGAGCGAATCCGCGAGAGATATGAGGCCTTGAGCAAGGGTCAGAAGGAGCTAGCGCAGGTTTTTCTTGCCAAGAACCCCAATATCGCGTTTTTGTCAGCAGCCCAATTAGCCAAAGAGCTGGGAACCAGTAGATCTAGTCTGGTTCGCTTCGCTCAGGCCTTAGGATACGAGGGATACCCGCAACTGCAGAAAGACGTGCAACAACACTTTAGGGATCAGCTTACTCCCTCAACAGCTTTTCACACCAGTCTAGAGACCGTAAAGAGTGAAGACGAAGGCGTGTTTTCTGTGTTTCGCAAAGCAGTTGAGGTAGACCGCACGGCCATAAACCAGCTGGAGGAGCAGATCAGCAAGGCCGCTTTCGAGGCGGCTGTGGAGACTATCGCCAACAGCAAAAGGATCTATGTGTTCGGCTTGGGCGTGGCCAGAAGCCTCGTGGACTTCCTGGCCTTTCGGTTGAGGAGGTATGGTTTCAATGTTCAGGAGTTGAAACACGGCGGAACGGAACTGTATGACTACCTGTTTACGCTCGATGAGGACACGTGCTTGGTGGCGTTCGCTTTCCACCGTTATCCCAAGGAACTCAGTGTGGCCTTGGAACATGCTATAGCCTCCAACACCAAGACCATCCTAATTTCAGACGACCAGGTAAGTCCTTACGCAGGCATCGCCGACATAACCCTAGCGGCAAGGCGGGGTCCCTCGGGGATCATGCACTCCTTGGCCGTGCCCATGGCTATCGCCAATGCTCTAGTTTTGGCCGTTGGATACCACGATGACGGCAAGGTATTTGAGATGCTGGAGAAACTGGATGAAGTTCGCTATGCCTATGAAGATACTATCCCGATCCACGAACGACAGTCCGCTAAGCGCGATAAGAGTTCTGGTGGGAGGTGAGCACTGCATGTAGTCTGACTCGCCACACCACATCTATTCACTTTGAGGAGGTCATCTGAATGAGGATTGGTAGCAAGCTAGTTGTATCATTAGTTGTTCTGGGTTTGCTGTTCACCGTTGGAGCAGTATCTGCACACGCTGTAACTTTGGAGTTTTGGACCAACGAGACAACTGAAGAGCGCCTGGCTGTGACCAGGGAGATCATTGCCGACTTCGAGGCCGCCTACCCCGACATTCAAGTCGTGCTCGTGCCTGTACACGAGAGCGATCTTCCTCAAAAGTTGTCGGCAACCATCGCGGCCCGCAGATTGCCGCAGGTGCTGCTCCTGGGAGCAGAACATGTGATGTTCCTGGGCAAAGAGGGTCTACTCGATGGCCAGGTGGCAGAGAATGTGATCAGCAGTATTGGGCGTGAAGACTTTCTTGAGGGCCCCATCAGAATGACATCGGTCAGGGAGGGCGAGATTGTGGCTGTTCCCTTCCATGGCTGGGTGCAGGGCATTTGGTATAGAACGGACTGGTTTGAAGAGGTCGGACTTGCTGCCCCCACAACGTGGGAAGCAATCCGTACAGCGGCCGAGTATTTCTACAACCCGGCAGAACGGGTCTATGGCATAGGCGTGGGAACCAAAAAGGATCATTTCGCTACTCAAGCCTTTACCCAGTTCGCCTTTTCCAACAATGCGTACATGTTTGATGTGGATGGAAACTTGGCCTTCAACTCACCAGAGATGGTGGAAGCAATCGCGTTCTACAAAGAACTAGCGGGTTTTGGCGCACCCGGACCTCAGGATTACAGGGATGGCAGAGCTTTGTACATGTCTGATCAGCTGGCCATGATCGTTTACTCCAGCTTCTTCATGGGCACGCTGGAAGCCAATGCGCCTCATTTAGTGGACAAGACGGGCTTTGCCAGCGTAATGGAACACACGGGCAAGGCTACCTATGGCCAAGTCATGTCTATTGGTGTTCCGGTCACCGCGACGCCTGCGCAGAAGGAAGCTGCTGAGAAGTTCATCAAGTTCTTGATGGAGCCTGAACAGTACATCAAATATGTGCACATGGCGCCAGGCGGCATGCTGCCTGTAAGACGGTCCATCGCTGCAGACGAGCGGTACTATGATAATCCTCTGCTGCAGCTGTTCGGCGAACAGGCTGCGGACCTGATCGCCGGCCTGGACGTGGCCCAAGCCTTTGGTTTTGAGCACGGCAAGATCTTCCCTCAGGTAGGGGAAATCGCCGCTCGCTTTGTGATTGGTGATGCGTTTACCCAGATGATCGATCAGGGGTGGTCGGCCGAGCAAACCGCTGAGTGGGCACATCAACGTATGAAGAGTGTTCTCGGCCAATAGTGTGCAGTGTACAGGAGCAGGCGCTAGGATGCTAGCGCCTTGCTCCTCCAATAAGCAAGAGGAGTGAGAGTGTTGCGGCGCTACCTAAGGAAAATAACCAACAACGAAGCATGTTTGGGCCTGCTGCTCATAGCGCCATCATTTCTTGTTATCGGCGGTCTGATCTTCTATCCGGTGCTCTATAACTTCTGGTTGAGTGTCAACAAACTTGGTTTTCTGCCTGGTACTCCAGCAACCTTCGTTGGGCTGTCACACTACAAGAAGGTGTTGACAGACCCGAGCTTTTGGAACTCCATTCGTACAACGCTGGTTTTCACCGTATCAACGGTTCTCGGCAGCACTTTCGTGGGTTTTTTGGTCGCTTTACTGCTCAACCGGGAGTTTCGTCTGCGCGGCCTGGTGCGCGGTAGGCTGTCTACATCACCATACCCGAGTTGACCTTCGTTCTTGGGTCCATCATCCTGATGCGCGCGATCTGGAACGTCTACAAGTTTGGCGAAGTCTACCTGCTCAGCCGGCATGTGAACGTGCTGTC
>JAAYMM010000064.1 GCA_012521335.1 Bacillota bacterium
AGATCTCACCTCTGAGTACTTAGTACTCGTCGCTGGACAGCAACGGTGGGATCTTCTTCTATTTTTTTGGAGCCAACTCCTGTCCTACAGTAACTTTATACTAGCGATCGTGACCACGCTCTCAATCCCTGTTCACTTGACAAAGCCTGGCACTTTTAGGAGAATCAAGGTGTGTCCGCAGCTTTTGACCGCGAGGTGTGATGCTGAAGATGAAGAAAATGATCCGCTTTGTATTCCACCGAGCAACTATCGCGGGGGTAGCCATCTTTGCGCAGCTGGGCGCCCTCATTTTGATGATCGGGCGGTTCAGCACCTACTTCCCGCTTTTTTATGTGTTCTTCAGCAGCTTAAGTGCGGCGGTTGTCATCGTGATCGCCACTGGCCGGGCCAAGTCAGCATACAAGATCGCCTGGATCATCTTAATACTCCTCTTTCCCATCTTCGGCGGACTCTTCTATCTCATGCTGGGCCGGATTCGCCTGACTCCCAAGATGCGCAGGAAGATGGAGAAAACACGTGTGCATGGAGAAAAGTCTCTAGAAACGAGCGCGACCGTCCTCCATGAACTGGAGAAGATCGATCTCCGAGCGGCCGGACAGGCTCGCTACATCCAAAACCACGCGGCCTACCCGGTCTACCGCCATGAACACTCCGAATTCTTCCCCGTAGGCGATGCGGCTTTCCCAACCATGCTCAGGGAGCTGGAAAAGGCCGAGCGCTATATTTTCCTGGAGTATTTCATCCTGGAAGAAGGCACCATGTGGAACAGCATCCGGGACATCCTGGTGCGCAAGGCCCGAGCAGGCGTAGATGTGCGCCTGATCTATGATGACTTAGGCTGCATGTTCCGGGTGCCTAAAGACTACCATCGGACCCTGGAGGCAATGGGCATCAAGACGGAACGCTTTCATCCCCTTAGGCCTATGCTCTCCCCCAGCCTGAACTATCGGGATCACCGCAAGCTGATGGTGATCGACGGACATACGGGCTTTACGGGCGGTATCAACCTCGCGGACGAGTACATCAACGCGGTGGAGAAGTACGGTCACTGGAAAGACTCGGTCTTTATGCTCAAGGGTGAAGCGGTGTGGTCCCTCACGGTCATGTTCCTGGCAATGTGGGAGTATCTGCGCGACGAGCCGGTGAGGTTGGAAGACTTTTCTCCAAGCCGACTGGACAACCTCCCGCCCAGCAAGGGCTTCATCCAACCCTTTGCTGATAACCCACTGGACGATGAGACAGTGAGCGAAACCGTGTATTTCAATCTGATCAACCGGGCCCGAGACTATGTGTACATCAACACGCCGTATCTGATCCTGGATAACGAAATGCTCGCGGCCTTGTGTGCGGCAGCCAAGAGCGGTGTGGACGTGCGCATCATGACCCCAGGGATCCCAGATAAGCCCCTGGTTTACGCCGTCACCCGCTCGTACTACCTACCCCTCTTGGAAAGCGGTGTGAAAATCTATGAGTATACCCCAGGTTTTATGCATTCCAAGACCATGGTGGCTGATGATCAGGTAGCCGTTGTGGGCACCGTGAACCTGGACTACCGCAGCCTGTATATGGCTTTCGAAGATGCCGTTTGGCTCTACGGCACCCACAGCGTGCTCCAAATCAGGGATGATTTCCTGGAGACACTGCCCGTCTGCCGAGAGGTACAGCTAGCTGAGTATCAGAGCATCCCTGCTCTGCGTAAGGCCAGGTGGGCCCTGCTGAGGCTGCTCGCGCCCCTTTTATAACCAAGTAAACAAGGATTATGTCAGTTTATGTCGAATATCTGCAGTACATTTTCCACCCGCTGGGGGTGTTGGCCATGTCAAGATGGAAATTCGGCAGGATTCGCGACCGTGTGCTTGCTCTGTTCATCATCGTAGTCTTGGGCCTCACCGTAACTGTGATAGCCATCACAGGTTTCCTCACCCGTTCGCTGGTGACCGATCTGGTAGTGGAGAATGCCCGGGCATTAGCCCATCACCAAAGCCATTTCCTGGCCATGTGGCAGCGGGAACGTATGTCTGATCTGCAGCAGTTGGCCAACTCCGACCTCTTGGAAACCATGGACTGGGAGCAGATCGAACCCTACCTCAAACGCCAGATCGACGAGGCTCTGTCCTACTACCTCATCTTTTTCGTGGCCGAGCCCGATGGCAGCTACAACACTACGTTGGAGCGTAATGCCGGAAATATTGCCGATCGGGAGTACTTCCCCAAGGCTATGGCGGGCGAAACGGTAATCACCGGCCCCCTCATCTCCCGCTCCACCAGTCAGCGGGTAATCATCGTGGCTACCCCCATCTGGAATGCAGATCACACCGAAGTACAAGGCGTGTTGGGCCTGTCCATGGATCTAGAAGAACTGCTTAGCGTATCTCGAGATCTGATGGTCTCCGCCCAGCAGGATTCCCTCTATCTAGCCGATGAAAACGGGTGTTTCATCATCCACCCTGATCCGGACATGATCATGAACAGCCGGATCCAGGAGGTGTTCCCCGAGTGGGATCAGCTCCCGCGCGAAGCGGGATCCTTTTCGGGCGTGGACAACGGCGTAAGCTACCACGCCTATTACCAAAAGCTTCCAGACCCCAGCGGCTGGACAGTGGCAGTGAAGGTCCCTACCACGTATTTCACCGAACCGGTGAACCGCCTGATCTGGCACCTTTCCGTGGTGGGTCTCGTCGCGGTGGCCTTAGTGTTCTGGCTGGGCTCCTGGTTTGCCTCCACCATCTCCAAGCCCATTGTGGAGCTGAACAAGGTTTTCCGCCGCGGTGCCGAGGGAGACCTCACGGTGCGGGCTGAGGTAAACACCAGAGACGAAATTGGAGAAACAGGCCAGTCCTTCAACCGCATGATGGAGACCATCGGCACCATGACCTTCTACGACCCCATCACGGGCCTGCCCAACCGCCAGCACTTCATGAGCCGCCTAGAAGGGACTCTCAACGATGGCGGCACGGTGATCTTGGCCCTGGTGTCCATCCGTGACCTGGCAGAAATCAAGACCTTCCTGGACCGAGAAGTATTAGATCGCCTGCTCATACAACTCTCCAAAAGGCTGCAGCAGATTTCCAGCGACTACTTGGTGATCGGGCGTCTATCTGAAGGCGAGTTTGGGCTGATCATACCGTCCAATACCAATGCCGTGCTGAAGGTAATTGACCGACTGGATCAGCTGGTGGCTCAGCCTTTCCTCTATGCGGAAACAGACCTGGCTGTGCGCCTTTCTGGCGGCATCAGTATCGCGGTGGAACCCGGCCTCACGGCGGATATGTTCTACCAGCAGGCCCAGGCCGCGCTCTATGAGGCCGAGCACAGCGCGGACGAACCCCTCAAGCTCTACAATCCCAGCGCACACCATGCCCTGGTGGAACGCATGCGCTTTCAGACCGAGATCCGCACGGGATTGGAACAGGGGCAGTTTGTGGTGTACTACCAGCCTGTGGTGGATCTGCAGACCAAGGCCATCGCCGGCAAGGAAGCCCTGATCCGCTGGAATCATCCCACCCGCGGACTGTTGGTACCGGGGCAGTTCATCCCCGCAGCCGAGCAGGGAGGCCTGGTGGAACAGATCGGAGAGTACATGCTCCACCAAGTATGTGCACAGCACGAAGAATGGCTGAAGGCCGGTTTTCAACCTGGATGGGTGTCGGTGAACATCTCTGCCAACCATTTCCGGTCCCCCCACTTCCCCGCCCAGCTGCGCTCTATTCTCAACCGTTACGATATTCCGCGGGAACTCTTGCGCATAGAGATCACAGAGGAAGCCATGCTCAAACCCACGCCTGAAGTGCTGGAGAACTTCCAAGCCCTGAGGGAAATGGGTATCTACATTGCCATCGACGATTTTGGCACCGCCTACTCTTCACTGCACTATCTGGCCCGCTATCCCATGCAGGCCCTGAAAATAGACAAACAGTTCATCGACGATGTGGACAGCAGTGCGCGCATGGCCGGTCTGGTGAGATCCATCATCGGCATGGGCATGAACCTGAGTATGGAAGTGGTGGCGGAAGGCGTGGAACGCCAGAATCAGCTGGAACTGCTGCACCACATGGGCTGCCTCAAAGCCCAAGGGTTCCTGTTTAGCCAACCCGTGCCCGGACGGGAGTATCTAGAGGTCCAGAGTAGTCTCAGCGGCCGCCTCACATCGCTCTTGTCTGTCTAGACATAACACCACGGATCACTGAAGGAAATGGGGATTGCAGAAATGACCAGGTACGCTTTGGGGATTGACATTGGAGCAACCAACACTAGGATCGCGGTGGTGGACTCTGCTGGGAATATCCTTGCCAGCGAGCACCTGCCCTCCCGCATGGCAGAAGGAGCCCCCTTCTTTGCCGAGGTGGGAGCACGTGCCCACAGCTTGGCCCGGTCCTACCAAGTCGTGGCTGTTGGCGCGGGCACTGCGGGGCAGATCCATCATGCCACGGGAACTTACCTGCCAGGCCTCTATCCCCAAGCGCCCTGGGTGGGCGTGCCCCTGCGGGATATCTTGGCCGAGGCTACGCATCTGCCCACCTTTGTAGATAACGACTGCAAGACCCACGCCTATGCCGAACTGAAGTTGGGCGCGGGTCGCGGTTATACCGATTTTATCTCCCTCACCTTAGGCACGGGCCTGGGAGGAGGGATCATCGCCAACGGTGAGCTGGTGCAGGGAGCTAAGGGCATCGCTGGCCACGTGGGACACATCAGTATCGACCCCGCAGGTCCTCCCTGCCCCTGCGGCAATAGAGGCTGTTTGGAGCTGTTCGCCTCGGGCACCGCAGTGGCCCGCCTGGCCAGTGCTCAGCTGGGCAGGGAGATCACTTCGCCGGAAGTATTCCGCTTGGCTGCCGCAGGCGATGCCGCGGCCCAGTCCGTCCTCGAGACTATGGCCACTGCCTTGGGCAGGGGCTTAGGGGCTATGGCCAATATGTTCAACCCCCAGCTGTTCATTCTGGGCGGGAGCATAATGCAGTGGTATCCGCTCCTGGAAGAGACCACCCGTCGCAGTTTCCAGGCTAGCGCCATGACCGAGCTGCAGGATACGCCCATCGTAACCTCCCCCATAGGGGGGGCCGGGGGAGTTATCGGAGCTGCTCTCTACGCCCTGGACCAGGTGGAGCGGGGCCGGGACTAGGGGACAACTGTTGTGCAAAACGGGGCTTGCCGCCAGGCAAGCCCCGTTTTTGTCTAGACATAGGTTTCTGCTAAGTGGTAGAGCAGGCGCACACCTACACCTGTGGCCCCTTGGCTCAGATACTCTCCTTCTTTTTCGGCAAAGGCCGTACCGGCAATATCCAGGTGCAGCCACGGTTTGTCCTGTACGAACTCGGCTATGAACAGACCTGCGGTAATGGTGCCCGCTTCCCTGCCTCCCACATTGCGCAGATCCGCGTAGGCCGTCTTGTTCTGTTCTTTATACTCGGGGAAGGCCGGCAGCTGCCATACCTTTTCTCCCGACTTTTGCGCTGCCTGCTCCAAACGGGCATAGAGGCCTTGGTCGTTGGTGAGCACACCAGTGGTGAGATTGCCCAGAGCCACGATCACCGCGCCGGTGAGAGTGGCCACATCGACCACCACAGAAGCGTTTTCTCTGGTGATGATGTAGTGTACCGCATCGGCCAGGGTCAAACGGCCTTCCGCATCGGTGGACTCCACCAAGACCGTCTTGCCGGCCATGGTACCGAGGATATCCCCCGGGCGATACCCTGTACCCGAGATCAGGTTCTCGCATGCAGCCACAACCGCCACCACATTTACGCCCACCTGCTCCCGGGCCAGGGCACTCATGGCCCCAATGACCGCAGCGGCGCCAGCCATGTCGTACTTCATGGCTTCCATACCCTTGGCCTGTTTCAAAGACAGTCCGCCGCTGTCAAAGGTGATCCCTTTGCCCACCAGGCCCAGAATCTGATCAGGATGGGCGGGATCGCCCAAGTGGCGCATGACAATAAGCCTGGGCCGGTTGGTGCTGGCCTTGCCTACAGCAAGGAACGCTTCCATGCCCAGTTCGGCAATTCTATCTTCCTCCCAGACCTCTACAGCAAAACCATATTTCTCCCCGGCCTTTTGGGCTTCCTGGGCCAGCCTTTCGGGAGTGAGCACATTACCGGGTTCGTTCACCAGATCGCGGGCCAAATTGGTGGCTTCACC
This sequence comes from Bacillota bacterium, assembly GCA_012521335.1. Classification (GTDB taxonomy): domain Bacteria; phylum Bacillota; class Limnochordia; order Darwinibacteriales; family Darwinibacteriaceae; genus DTU010. The sequence goes on from JAAYMM010000064.1 coordinate 6,139, forward strand.
CAAGGTCTGCCCCAGCTTGATCCCGGCAATCACTGCCACTTCCTGATCTGGTGTGTAGCCCACCTGCAGGGTGCGCACCGAACACTCCTTTTTGTCCGCAAGATAGCGGTTGAAGCGGTAGGAAGCCAAGAGAAACGCCTCGGTCACCCCCCGCGCTGCGTCACCAGCGTCCAGGCCAGGGCAGTTCCAGGGCATGATCGTAAGGACATCAACTTTGAGCCGTTCGGCTTCTTTCAGCCCAGCTCCAAGCGCTCGACGCACCGTTTCTGGCGTCAACTCTGCTGTTTTCCCCAGGCCCGCAGCCACCACTCGCAGAGGCCTTTCCGCCCCTTCCGGCAGGTAGACACAAGAGGCCTTTTCACCAAGCTTGCCTGCGAACTTTTGCGCAGCCATGAGCTGGCCAACTACCGCACTGGGCCAGGCGTAATCCCGAACCCCTTCTTCAGCAACCAAGCACAACAGATCCGTTTCCACATGCGCGTTGAACTGCAGGGCACGTACTTCCAACTTCTATATCCCTCTCCTTCACTAATCTGATCTACCTTCTGCCTCAGTCCACATCCAACAACTCCAGCTTACTCCTGGGACTCACGGCCTTGCTGTCCCCGTGCCGCACCTGGCTCATAGTGAGAAAGGCCAGGACCATGAACACCGTAGCATAGGGAAACAGCGTGCCGTAGCCAAAACGCTCCATGAAGTAACCAGAGAGAATCGGCGTGAGGATCTGGGCTGACATGGACGCGGTGTAGTAGTACCCCGTGTATTTCCCGATGTCCGCGCCCTTGGCCATTTCCACTACCATAGGGTAGGAGTTCACGTTAATGGCCGCCCAGGCAAAACCGATCAAGACCAAAAGTACGTTGAGCAGGGGCGAGAATGCCCGGAAGAAGGAAGCGGCGAAAAAGGACAGCCCCAGCACTGTGATGCCCGCCATAATCGTTCTCTTTCTCCCGATTCTAGCGGCGATGAGACCTGCAGGTATAAAGGCGATGACCGCCGCGACCGTGGCCAGCATCAGGCTGTTGGCAAATCCCCCTCCGGCGATGCCCAGATAACTTTGGGCGTACTTGGAAAAGGCTGTCGTCACCGCGTTATAGGCAAAGAACCAGAAGAAGATGGAGGCCAAGATCAATCCGAAACTCCGCCTGACCGCGGGTTCCATGGACCCGCCTTGGGGCTGAGCCTCCTCTACTTCTTCTTCCCCCTCATGAGCACGCATGGCCGCAGCGAGCTTCTTCTCCTTCACCGTGAGGAAGAGGATCACCACCGCCACCACCATCAGCGCTCCCACACAAGCGAAAATGGGCAGATAGTTGGGTTTGCCCTCCTTGGGCACAAGCACTGAGATGAGAGCTAGCGAATAAATGACCCCCAGCGCTCCCATGAGGTTGATGATACCGTTCGCCTGCGAACGGAGCGGCTTGGGCGTCACATCGGGCATGAGGGCCACGGCGGGTGAACGATAGGTACTCATGGCCACCAGGGCAACGAGCAGGGAGCCGATGAACAAGGGCAGGTTCACCGCGTTATCTGCCGCAGGGATCACCACCATGGCCGCTACAGCCACAGCAGTACCGCCCAGAATAAAGGGCATGCGCTTACCGATGGGAGTATCCACGCGATCCGATAAGGCCCCAAACAAAGGCAGCATGAATAAGGCCAAGATATTGTCTAGAGCCATGATCACACCGGATAACGTGTCGCCTATGCCAAAAGTGTGCTTGAGGATCAGGGGGATAATGCTGTCGTAGACGTTCCAGAAAGCGGAAATGGACATAAAGGCTAAGCCGATGAAAAATGTTCTGCGGTAATTCAGCTTCACTCACAAGCCCCTCCTTTGGGTCGGTTATCTGCCATCTTCTCCCTTTTTCTCCGCATCCTGCCAATTCCCTGCCTAAAGGAAAATATGGGAAAAATGGAAGGAATTGACGATCACAAGCAGAAGTTGATAATTAAAATCATTACGAAGGGGGTCGCGGATTATGAAAGAGTTTGGCCCCGGCTGCCAGCGTCCTAAGGGACAGCCCAAGCAGGCGGTGGAAATGGCTGTTGTACAGGAAGCACCGAAGGGAGAGGAGAGAAAGATGATCCAGGTTGGCAAACCAGCCCCCATGTTCAGCGCTCCGGCCTTTTACCAGGGCAAGTTCGTGGAGGTGGACTTGGCAGAGTTCAAAGGTAATTGGATCATGCTGTGCTTTTACCCAGGTGATTTTACCTTCGTCTGAGCTACAGAAGTCTCAGCAGTTGCTGAGAAATACCCTGAGTTTGAAGAACTTGGTGTCAAAGTCTTTTCCATCAGTGTGGACAGTGTCTATGTGCATAAGATGTGGAATGACCATGAGCTGAAGAAGATGCTGCGCGACCAGGATATCCCCTTCCCAATGCTGTCCGACCAAAACGGCAATATCGGCCGGCTCTACGGAGTGTATGATGAAGAGTCGGGCACGGAAACCCGCGGACGCTTTTTGATCGATCCAGACGGCATAGTCCAAGCCTTCGAAGTAATGACACCGCCTGTGGGACGCAACGTCGCGGAAACCCTCAGGCAGATCAAAGCCTTCCAGCTCGTCAGGGCCAGCAAGGGTACGCAGGTGACCCCCGCCGGCTGGCAGCCAGGCAAAGCCACCCTCAAACCAGGCCCTGGGCTGGTGGGCAATGTGTGGCAGGAGTGGAACCCAGCCAAAGACCTGGGTTAGTAGGGATAAACGCCAGCACAATGGGCATGCTACCCAAGATAAACGCACTTTAAGGAGAGTTGATCTTGGGCGAGACCATCCTCATTCTCGGAGGAGGCACGGCGGGAGTCGCTGCCGCCAACGTGCTGGCTGACGTTCTACCTTCAGGATACCAGTTAGTCTTGGTGGACCGCATCCCGGTCCACCTTTTTTTGGCCTCTCTCCCCCTGCTGATCGTGGGTCGCCGCCGGCCCCAGCAGCTCACCCGCGCCCTTTCGCTGCTCCAAGGCCGCGGCCTTAGGTTCATCCAGACCGAGGTGGAAGGACTTGACCTCCCCCACAGGGTGGCTCTGACTACAGCAGGTAGCTTGTCTTACGACAAGTTAATCGTAGCCTTGGGTGCCGAGAGGGTGGAAGACCACCTTCCCGGCCAAAAAGAGTGGGCCTTTAACCCTTTCAGTTGGCAGGAAGCTCAAGCCCTCAGAGAGCGCTTGGCGCGGCTGCGCAGTGGGCGGCTTGTGCTGTTCATTTCCAGCCTGCCTTTTACCGGCGAGGTGGCGCCCTATGAGATCATGCTGCTTCTCCATGATTACTACCGCAGGCGCGGCCTGCGCCGCCAGATCGAGTTGGTCTTGATCACCCCCGAGGAGCGTCCTTTCAGTTTCGCCCCGCCACAGATCAGCAAGCAGACAGAAGAACTCCTGTCAGACGCAGGGATTAGGCTTCTTGCCGGGCGCAGCGTTCAGGGCATCTCTAAAGCGGGGGAAGTGCTCCTGGATGGCGGCAGGCTGCCAGCGGACCTGGTTTTAGCCATCCCCCACCATCAAGTCCCCGCCTGCCTGCGCGGTTCACCCTTGGTAGGAGCCGAAGGTTGGGTGGAAGTGGATCCCCGCAGTCTAGAAACCCGCTGGCCTGGTGTCTATGCCCTGGGAGATGTGGTGGGAATTAAGCTGCCCACAGGGCACTGGCTGCCCAAAGTGGGCTTTTTCGCCCATTACCAGGCAGAGGTGGCTGCGCGCAACTTGGCCCTCCTGCTCAGCGGCAAGGATGCGGCCTTCCAGTTTCTAGGCGGAGCTGCAGGGGCCTCCATGCTCACCGCGTTCCGGCGAGGTTGCTTCGTCTCCCTCAATGCCTACGCCAATCCCCCTGCCATGACCGTTTCTAGGCCAAATCCCTTTGCTTACCTGCTGAAGACCATTTTTGAAAAATACTGGTTGACAGCCTGGTTCTAGCATAACTTCTGCCTCAACCTTGCAGGCTACAGACAGCAACCATACAGGAAAGGGATGAAACAGTGGACAGGAAGCTGGACGAAAAGGAGAAAAGCAAAAAGAACCTGCAGCAGCAGATCCGGCACACTAAGGATCGGCTGCGCGATGCGGAGTATGCTTTGGAGCACGAGGATCTGTCTCCGGGCCGCCGCAAAGAGCTGGAAGAGAAAAACCGCCACCGGCGCGAGGACATTTGGGGTAAGACCAAAGAACTGCGGGAAATGGATGATGACAAGTAGCGGGCCCAACCCGGGCTCGTTTTTTTGTGTGATTTTCAACCTGATAATGAGAATCACTTGCATCCATTTCCATTCTATGCTACACTGAAGACAAACAATCCTTACTAATTTAGTTAGGATTAGCAAGGAGTGACCAATATGTTTGAGCAAGTGAAACTGAGCTACGACTTCGCCGCATTGGAACCCCACATTGACGAGCTGACCATGCAGACTCACTACGGCAAGCACCATGCAGCCTACACCAACAACCTGAACGGAGCCTTGGAGAAGCTGCCTGACCTGGCCGGCAAGAGCATTGAAGAAATCCTGACCAATCTAGAAACCATCACTGATCCCGCCTTGAGGACCACGGTCCGCAACAACGGCGGAGGTTACTATAACCACAACCTGTATTTCCAGATTCTCAGCCCCCAAGGCGGACAACCTCCCCAAGGCAGACTGGCTGAGCAGATTCAAGCCGATTTCGGTTCCTTTGAAGAACTGGTACAAAGACTAACGGCAACCGCAGCTTCCGTGTTCGGGTCGGGCTGGGCCTGGCTTTCCAAAGACCCCTCCGGTAAACTGGTCATCACCAGTACACCCAACCAGGACAATCCCCTCATGACGCACGGTGGCCAGCTAACCCCCATTCTGGGCATCGACGTCTGGGAACACGCCTATTACCTCAAGTACAAGAACGTGCGCGCCGATTACCTCAAAGCGATCTTCAACGTGCTTGATTGGGCTGAGGTAGCCCGACTATACGAGCAGGCCTAAGCCAGACCCGACAGTTGAGGTGCTGAACATCCGTTCAGCACCTTTTTTGATCCCGCGATCCAAAATAGGAAGTCAAAGCCAATTCCGTTGTCCTGGGCTTGAATACTATATCCCAGAAAGGGGGGTGTACAGTGGGGAATCTGTTTTCCACCAGTAGAGGCGTGGGGCAAGCGGCGAACCCCTTCGCGGATCTGCTCCCAGCCTTTCTGGAAGCCATCCCTATGCTCACTTCGATCCTCAAATCAGGAGAAGGATCGTCAGCTGGCCGCTTGTCGTCCCTCCTGAAGGAGATGGATCCACAAGCGCTGTCCGCGCTGATCCAGCGGTTCACCGGAACCATGCCCAACCTGCAAGGGGTATTACAGGCAAAGGAGTGAAGGAAATGGGCAGACCCATCTGCTGCGGGATCGACCCGACCACGGCCATCTTCATCTTGTTCCTGGTTGCCCTGGTCATCATCGCTGCTAACCTCTAGCCGAAACCGGAGGTGTATGGATTGAAACGCAAAGACAACGAAGGAAGCTCGTCCCTTGATGCACTGCTCAAGCTGCTCCCGGCCCTGGCCTTGAGCTATCCGGCCCTCACTTCCCTGCTCGGCCAGCTCACCGGGCAGCCCCAGGACAACCGGGCCTCTGTGCAAGAAGCAGTGCCCAAAATTACCCAGGCCCTGACCCAGATGGATCAGGCCAAAAAGGAAGAACTGGTGCAAGAACTGCTCCGCTTTTTCCCCGAGCTGGAGAAACTGCTCAAGCAGGGGGAAGCAAAAAACTGACCGTCTCCCACTGACAGTGCCCTAGGAAAAGCGACCTGGGGCACTTGTCTTGGAGCGGAGCAGGTGCTGCTGGTACTGCAGGGGTGTCAGGTAGATGCGCCTCAGCATCTTGCTATCACCGAGGCGCCAGAACAACCCTTTGTCCGGTTTGCCGTTGACCTCCAGAATCCAAGGCCTTCCCTCCCTATCCAGAAGGAAGTCTACTCCTAGTTCACCCAGCCCCCCAAGGCCTGCGTCCAGAACCTCAGCGACCCGGTAACTCAGGTTGTGCAGCTGATCTAAAGTGTCCCCCGAAACAACCTCAGACACTGGAACCACTGCCTGATAGCTGTTGGTAAGCAGGCTCTCAGAGCGGACGACCCGGCTCAACTCACCGCTAACTGTCCATTTTCCCTCTTTGTCCTTCTGCAGCATGATGCGCACATCAAACTTGAACCCGTCCAGCTCCAGGCTGTGGACATACTCCTGGACCAGATAAACCCCCTGCGGAGCTGCGGCCTTCACCAAAGCAAGATAAAGCGCCTCTCCCCACAAGGGAAAGGAATACCACTGGTTGGTCACCAGCACCGTTTCGGGCCCGGCCAGCTCCAACCTAAACACTCCTGCGCCGCCATGTCCCCGGCGGGGCTTGAAGATCAAAGTCGTGTGCTCGGCCAAAAGCTGAGACAGTTCTGCCGGTGAAAAGAGATAGGTGCTCGGTAAGTATTCCCCAGCTGGACTCTCCTTGAGCAGCAGATAGACCTCCCATTTGTCGAACTGGGTCCGTTGATTGAAGATGTTCTCCTCACCGATGCGCTCGCCTAGCTTGGCTAAAACCACTCGCGGCTCGGGAAAACAGCGGTTGTAGATGGTGCGTGGAAAGGCAAACTCGCCCAAACGCCACACCCCGCGGCGCAGCTGCAGCCCCTTGATGGTCTCCCTCTGCCAATCGATACCCCAGGGATCAAAGAACAGCAGCTCCCGAGGTAGATCCCGCCAGTGCTCACTGTAGTAAGGCACCGTCTGCAGGGTATTCAGCAGCAGAGCCCGATCAATGCGTGCTGGCATACAAGCACCCCCAAGGGCTGAAAACGGGAACCAAGCATGATCACCGCCCCGCCTCAGCCTCATAGTGTAAGAGCAAGAAGGCCAACTTCTTAATTCAGCCACCGAGGGGGTGCAAATTCGTGAACAACGAACAGGAAACCTTCATCATCTTCGTCGCGTTGATTCTCATCGTCGTCCTGGCTGTGATCCTCTTGGCCTAGCATCTTCTCGAGGATGGGGATAGCCCCATCCTCCTTTCCCTGTCATATATATATGACTCACCGCCGGGAAACGGGAACGATACGGTTGCCAAACCCCAAAAAAGGAGGCAGCGCTTGGATATGACCGAGGAACGAAGGACAGAATCCTCCAGCTTAGTCGATTCCGTCCTCCAAATCTGCGCCGTGGCTCTCACCAGTTACCCCCTAATCGCCCCGCTCCTCACACAACTGAGGGAAAACGTGCGGGAGGCGTTTAGCAGGGCAGCGGACGTCTTACCGCGCCTCAGCCAAGCCTTGAATGAGATAGAAGTGGACAGCGATGTTACGGAACAGCTGGTCAACCAACTCCTGGAGGCCGTCCCCGAGCTGGAGCGTTTCTTTCCACGGCTGCGGCGCTGAGCCGCATGATCCTTAAAGGCTGGGAGGTGAGCGAAATCCTTCCCAGCCTTTTCCTTGTGGTGTTCTAGGTTCCAAGGAACGTGCCAACTTGCCCCGCGCGCCGCGGCGCGGCCTAGAATGCCAAGGGCGAGGACGCCTGGGCTCTAGGCACAAAGAGGATGTACTGGTAGTAGTCGGTGGTGACGCCTGCAGTTGGTGCCACCTCATTGAGCTTCCAGATTAGGTTCTGGGTGAAAGGTGACTCGGGTCCATCCAGTTTGACCAAGAGCGGCTGCTCCCCCGAGAGGTCCGCCAAAATCCCCGCGCTGCTGCGGTAGGTATCCAAGGGAACGGGCTGCGTTCCGTCTTGACTGATGCGCTCACTGCCACTGTAGACCAGCACCAGGCTGAGAATGGACCCTGCGAATCCTTCCATTTGGTCGATCCGCGAAGCCAGCCAGTCCACCCCCAGCTGCTGGCCTTGGAAGACGTGGTTCAAACCCCACTGCCCGAAATACTTCTCCCCTCCCTCGGGAGAAACTTGCCTGAGGAGATTCGCGTACATGGCCTGCTCGCGTCCGTTGTTCCATTCTGTGCCGCTGACGGTCTGGAGCTCTAGCCCAGCCAGCAGGCTGGAGAGCACCAGCTCGACCTCGCCCCACAGCCTGCCCAAGGCCTCCTTGACCTCCTCCGTTTCCAGCTCCACCAGCAGATCAGAGGTGAAACGCACGGCTTCGGTGTAGTTGAGCCTGAGCTCCCCTCGCAGGACCTGACCAATCTGCGCCAGCTTGGTTGCTGCCCAGAGTCTGTCATCCAGCCCGTCCAAAAGGTGCTGCAGGTAACGGAAGGCCAAAAGTGGCTGATGCTCTATATCCAATCCGATCAGGCGCAGCTCTTCGCCTGCGGGCAGCGCCTGCGCCAGTCGGCGAACGTGCTGCCAGTGGTTGTAGTTCTCTCGAGTGAAGAAATAGGTTCCTCTCACCTGGGAAAAGGCGAACTCCAGCAGCGCTTCATCTCCCGTGGCCACATATTCTCTGAGAAAGCCCACAATGCTCGGGGAGAGCTCCAAGAGGAGACTGCGCACTCCGCCCTCCTGCACCAAAAACTGCAGAAGCGCGGATTCCAGCTCCTGGTTGCATGCGGCCCCATGACTTTCTCCCACCAGAAAGATGCGATAGGCAGGCAGCTCCTTGGCCAAATTCTCGGTCAGATCTTGCCAGCTGAAAACGGGCCAGCTCCAAGCCTCTAGATACGCACGAAGCTCCTGGAGCGCAGCTTGATCGCAGGACTCTTCCGCTGAAAACACCAGTTTCTCCTGGGCCCAGCGGGCCAGTTCCGGGATTTCTGTTACCACTTCTATGACCCTGCGGCCGCTCAAACCCACATTCTCCGGCGGATGGAAACTGAGAAACAGTTCCTGCAGGGAAGCAGCCTCCTGTTCGGTCTCTGTGAGCACCAGATTCACCTGCAGCTGGCCAGCTGGCGTGCTGAAGACATAGTTTCTGAGCACAACCACCTGTACTCCCAGGCGCACCGAGAACTGCTCGAGATCGCTGGGGGAAGCCAAGTAATCACCGATGAGAACCCAGCCTTCCGGAAGGGAAGATGGGTCGAGGAGGGTGCCTTCGCCATTTGATCCGGCCGCGGCACTTGACCACAGGCCTAGTACGCACATGAGCACGAAAACAAGAACAATTCGCTTCATTGCCCTCTCCCTTTGTGAATTTTTGTGCATACAGTATAACATGCCCCCAGACTGCTCTCAAGCAAAATGATTGACTGCAAACGTCCGTTCGTCTATCATGTAGGCAGAAGGGTAGGTGTGGGTTTTGGGCGTTGAAGAGACTCTCAGAAAACTAGAAAACAACCCCCGCTTTATGGCTAACGTCACTTTTCGCCATACCATAGAGGCTCAAGCGGGCAGTTTCGAGCCTGTTCCCGAGTTCGTACATCCCGATCTGCGGGCACTCCTGCAGCGCAAAGGAATCGAGCAGCTCTACTCCCACCAAGCCGCAGCCCTGAGGGCGGTGCAGGCAGGAGAGAACTTGGTTGTGGTCACCCCCACGGCATCGGGTAAGACCCTCTGCTACAATCTACCGGTACTGCAGACGCTTCTGGAGGATCAGGAAGCCAGGGCGCTGTACCTCTTCCCCACCAAAGCGCTGGCTCAGGATCAGGTGGCAGAGCTCATGGCCTGGAGCACAGAACTCGGGGACCGGATTAAGACCTATACATACGATGGGGATACACCTGGTGATGCCCGCATTGCTATCCGCGCCGCGGGCAGTATTGTGGTCACCAATCCGGACATGCTGCACTCAGGGATCCTGCCCCACCATACCAAGTGGATGCGGCTGTTTGAGAACCTCAGATATGTGGTCATTGATGAACTGCATATCTACCGCGGGGTATTCGGCTCCCATGTAGCCAACGTACTGCGCAGACTCGACCGCATCTGCCACTTCTACGGCGCCAATCCCTTATATATCTGCACCTCCGCCACCATCGCCAATCCCAAAGAACACGGGGAGACGCTCCTGGGCCGACCTGTCACCGTTGTCGATCAGAACGGTGCTCCCCGGGGGCGCAAAGATATCTTCTTCTACAACCCGCCCGTGGTCAACAAGGCCCTGGGGATTAGGCGCAGCTCGCTGCTGGAGGCGGAGGCCGTTGCCCGCGAACTCATCGCGGACAGGATCCCCACCATCATCTTTGCCCGCAGCAGGCTGGATACGGAAGTGCTCGTCACTTACCTGCGCAAAGCCTTTCATAGAATCGGCGAGCCTGCGGACACTATCCGCGCCTACCGCGGTGGGTACCTGCCCAAACAGCGCCGGCAGATTGAGCGGGATCTGCGCGATGGCAAAGTGTTGGGTGTGGTGAGCACCAACGCCTTGGAGCTGGGCATCGATATCGGCACCTTGCAGGCCGCCGTGCTCACGGGGTATCCCGGCACCATTGCCAGCACCTGGCAGCAGCTGGGCCGGGCCGGGCGCAGCCATGAACCTTCCCTGGCGGTGCTGGTGGCTACCAGCAGTCCCCTCAACCAGTTCATGATTCAAAACCCCGCCTACTTCCTCGAGCGCGGCGTGGAATACGCGCGCATCAATCCCAACAACCTGTTCATTTTGGTGTCCCACCTGAAATGCGCGGCCTTTGAACTGCCCTTCACCGAGGGGGAGAAGTTCGGGGAAATCGATCCCACAGAGATTCTAGATTACCTCACCTCCGAGCTGGTTCTGCGCAAAGTGGAAGGCCGCTGGTACTGGATGAGTGAAAACTACCCCGCAGCCCATATCTCCCTGCGCAGCGCTTCCACGGAGAACTTTGCCATCATTGATACAACCGACGGCAGAACCCAGGTCATCGGTGAAGTGGACCGTTTCAGCGCACCTATGCTCATTCACGAGGGAGCCATCTACATCCATGAAAGCAAGACTTACCATATTGATCATCTCGATTGGGAAGGCCAGAAGGCCTACGCCCGGGAAGTAGAAACGGACTATTACACCGATGCCAACTTGGACGTGGAACTCAAGGTCCTAGATGTGTTTGCCAAAGAAGAACAGCCCAATGTGCGGCGCAGCTGGGGCGAAGTGATGGTCACGGCCAAAACGCACATGTACAAAAAGATCAAGTTTTACACCCATGAGAACATCGGCTGGGGCCAGATTTCCCTGCCCGAGATGGAGATGCACACCACTGCTTACTGGTTCAGCGTCCCCAAGGGTTTTGCGAGCGGTCTCGATCAAGGTGCCCTGCAGAGCGCACTGATGGGCGCGGCGCACCTTCTGGGGAACATCGCCTCCCTGGAGCTCATGTGCGAACCCAGCGATTTGGGAGTGGCTGCCCAAATCAAGTCACCCTTTACTGGCGAACCAACAGTGTTTATCTACGAGAAGTACCCGGGCGGTGTGGGTTTCAGCGAACAGCTCTATGAGGCCCACGGGAGACTCCTCTGGCGAGCCCTGTCTATTATCAAGAGCTGTCCCTGTGAGGCGGGCTGCCCCTCCTGTGTGGGCCCCGCGGAAGAAGTGGGCCACGGAGGAAAAGCACATACTCTCTGGCTGCTGAAGGGGGCGTTGGGGCATGGATCTCACCAGCAAGCTGCGTCAGCTGCTGCCCCAGAAAAGTAATCCTACTCCTGCCCCCAAGCGAGCTGCGGATCTAGATCCCTTCTTGGGTGGGGCGGAGACCCACACCCCTTTGGGGGCGTGCTACGTGGTTGTTAAGGAGCTGCCCCTTAGCTACCACCACGGCAGCTGCTGGCTGGAAGAAGCCTACAACGCCTCCTACCTCCACCTGTCCCGCTGGGGGCAGAACTCTGGAGGGGCGCTGCACCTAGAGAAAACGCTCTTTCTGGACACGGAGACCACAGGCTTGGCCGGGGGCACTGGCACGTACGCCTTTTTGGTGGGCTTGGGTTATTTCACGCACGACCGCTTCGTAGTCAAGCAGATCCTCATGCGCGATTACAACGAAGAACTGGCCCTCCTCCACGTGGTGGAACAGGAACTGCAGGAAAAAGAAACGGTGGTCTCGTTCAACGGGAAGGTGTTCGATCTTCCCCTGCTCCACACCCGGTTTGCCCTGGCACGCCTGGGCTTTCAGGGAGCCAGCGGCAAGGCCCATTATGACCTGCTGCCCCTCTCCCGCCGGCTGTGGCGGCATCGCCTTGCCAGCTGCAGCCTGGTCAGCCTGGAAGAAAACATCCTGGGACTAAGGCGCAGCGGCGACATTCCCGGTTACGAGATTCCCCAGCGCTATTTTGACTTTCTGCAAACAGGGCGGGGTGCGCTGCTCCAGGATATTGTGGAGCACAACTTCTTGGATATAGTCTCCATGGCTGCCCTGCTGCACCGTCTAGAGACAGTCCTGGGGTTGGAACCCCACGAGTGCAGCTGCCCCTATGAAGCGGAGGCCCTGGCGAGGCTGGCCCTGGAAAGCCAAAACGTCTCTCTGGCCCTAGATTACCTGCAGCAGGCAGCACGGCTAGCTCAAGAGCAGGAGCTCTACCTGCGCATCCTCAGGCAAGGAGCTGGACTGCTCAAGCGCTTGGGAGAACACCGCCGGGCAGCCGCTCTGTGGCAGGAGATCCTCTCCCAAGCACCCCACGACCTATACAGCGCGGAAGAGTTGGCCAAGTACTACGAGCACCGGGCCAAGGATTTGCCCGCCGCTCAGCTGGTGACCAGAAAGGCCTTGGCCGTTGCTTGGAGGGAAAAGTCACCTCTGGTTCCCTCGCTGGAACACCGCCTCAAGCGGATTGAAAACAAGCTCCGCCGAGACGCTGCGGAGCTGTGAGAAAGAAAGCCCCCCTGCGGCAGCAATCGGCCGCAGGGGAGCTGATGATCTTACGGTGTTTTGTATGATGTTTGAATCAGTCCGGCTTAGTTGCCCAGGGCGTCCTTAGCGGCTGCCAGCAGAGCGGAGAGGTAACCGTAGGTGTCAACCAAGGTTGCGCCGGTGACCAGGTCAACCGCTGCTTCCTTCTCAGTGGAGTTGAGCAGAGCTTCCAGCTCGCTAACGGTCATGCCCAGTACGAAGTTCTCAATGGCGGCAAAGTTGTCGGCGATGGTCACAGTGGAGCCGGCACGAGCCATGTTGTTGCTGTAGAACTCGTTGTTCACTTTCTTGGAAGCCAGCCAGGTCTCGCCAACGGTGAAAGCGGACTCAGCGTTGGGAACGCCGATGGTTTCGCCTGTGCCCAGCATCTGGTACTCATCAATGTAAGCAGCAACGATCTTGTCACCGTCGAGAGCTACAACGGCTACGGTAAAGCACTTGGTGCCATGGGCTGCAAAGTCAGCTTTGCCCAACTTGATCTCCGCTGCCATGCTGGAACCAGCCACAGCCAAAAGCGCTACCAACACAAGAACTGCTACAAGACTTCTCTTCATATACCTGCCTCTTTCTACTTTGTATTTGCACTTCATCAAGTGCAGTTGATGTTCACATGCTTTATTATAGTATCCCGGTCCCATGGCGTCAATAGTGTTTGTGCCCCTTTTCTCAAGGGGGGCGATTCTTTGACAAGCCGATCACAACTTCCTAATAAGGTGCCAGCGGCAGGAAAAGACCACTCAACAGGGAAGATTATCAAAACATCTATGAAAGGGATGATCGCTGTTGGAAAACCTGCGCCTTGATGATTTTACGCACTATAAATTCCTCTCCGGCATCAAGCACAGCCCCAGTGGGCGCTGGGCGTGTTTCGCCGTACACCAGGCAGATCTCGAAGCAAACGACTACCGCTCCCATCTCTGGGCCTGCGACCTGGAAGGCCGCCGGTGCTTCCAGCTTACGGGACTGGGCAAAGAGCGGGCGTTCATCTGGCTGAACGACGAGGAAATCCTCTTTGCCTCACTGCGCGACCCTAAAGATCTGGAACGCCAGAAGCAGGGTGAAGATTTCACTGTGTTCTATAGGATCCGCATCTCAGGCGGTGAAGCGGTGGAGGCTTTCCGCATCCCCCAAAGGGTTCTGAGCCTTGAAGCGCTGCCAGGCGAGCGCTTTCTCCTCACCTGCCTGCACAATCCCCGCCGGCCCGACCTAAGCAGCCTGGACGAAAAGGAACGGGCAGAGGAACTCAAAAAACGCGCAGAAGAAAAGAACTACGAGGTGCTGGAAGAGATCCCTTATTGGAGCAACGGCAGCGGGTTTGTCAGCGGCTGCCGTTCCCGGCTCTACCTTTTCCATCAAGACACCGGAGCCCTGGAGCCCCTCAGCGGCGAATTCATGCAGGTAAGCAGCGTTGAGCTCAACTCCGCCCGGGACAAAGCCGTGTTTGTCGGCTCTGAATACCAAGGGCAAGCCCCGCTCACCAACGCCCTGTACCTGGCCGACCTGGAACAAAGAGAAGTGCGGCAGCTTACGCCCGCCGAGGAGTTTACTTACTACGAAGCGCATTTCCTCAGCGATGAAGAGCTGATCTGCTGGGGCTCTGATCGTCAGAGCTACGGCTTGAACGAAAACCCCCGTTTCTACCTGATCAACCTCACCGATGGCAGCAGGACCCTGTTAACACCGGACTTTGATGCCAGCACAGGCAGTTCTGTGAACTCTGACTGCCGCTTTGGCGGGGGCAATGACAGCCAGCTGGAAGCAGGTTATCTCTACTTCACCACCACGGAAGGCTGCAGCTCTTACCTCAACCGCATGGATCGCACTGGGAAGATCGAGCGGGTCATCACCGAAGAAGGTTCCGTGGACAGTTTCAGCGTTAAGGGCGACAGCATTCTGTTCATCGGTCTGCGGGAGCTGCGCCTGCAAGAACTCTACACCCTCGAAAACGGCGCCGAACGCCAGCTGACCTCGTTCAACACCTGGGTGCAGGATGAGCGCAAGCTAGCGAGACCAGAACACCTTTCTTTCGAGACAGAGCCGGGCATAACCATCGACGGCTGGGTGCTCAAACCGGTGGACTATGCTGCTGGCCAGCGCTACCCGGCCATCTTGAACATTCACGGCGGGCCCAAAACCGTCTACGGCACCGTTTTCGTCCATGAAATGCAGTACTGGGCCAACCAAGGCTATTTCGTCTTTTTCTGCAACCCCCGAGGTAGTGACGGCAAGGGCAACGCGTTCGCGGACATCCGGGGCAAGTACGGCACCATCGACTACGCCGATCTCATGCGCTTCACCGATGTGGTGCTCGAACGCTATCCCGAGATCGATCCCGAACGAGTTGGCGTCACTGGCGGCTCTTACGGAGGGTTTATGACCAACTGGATTATCGGCCACACCCAGCGTTTTCGGGCGGCTGCCTCCCAGCGCAGTATCTCCAACTGGATTTCCATGGGCTACACCACCGACATCGGCTACTTCTTTATGCCGGATCAGATCGGTGCCACCCCCTGGTCTGATCTGGACAAGGTCTGGGAGCACTCCCCTTTGAAATATGCAGACCGCGTCAAAACCCCAACCCTCTTCATCCACTCTGATGCGGACTACCGCTGCTGGGTGCCGGAGGCCCTGCAGATGTTCACCGCCCTCAAGTACCATGGTGTGGAGGCCAGGGTCTGCCTGTTTAAGGGAGAGAACCATGACCTGAGCCGCACAGGCAAACCCAAAGCCCGCCTGCGCCGCCTAGAAGAAATCACGGCCTGGTTCGACCGCTTCTTGAAGAACTAAAAAGCCGGGGATGGAGCTTGCCATCCCCGGCTTCTATCTATCACTGCAGTATGAAGTTCAGCTCCAGCCGGAGCTGGTCTGGGCTTTGGTAGTGCACGCCCTTGATGCCGAACTCGCTCGCAGCCGCGAGATTCGCCAGCGAATCATCGATGAAGACGCATTCCTCAGGAATCAAGGTGTACCTGGCCAACAGAATCTGGTAGATCGCCGGTTCCGGTTTGAGGGTTTGGTGCTGATAGGAAATGACCAATCCATCAAAGAGGCTGAACCACTCGTACTTCTCGTAGACATACTCGAAGGCTGCCTTGTGGAAGTTGGAGAGGACATAGAGGCGGTAGCCAGACTTCTTAAGGCTGCGCACCACCTCCACGTTGGAGGAAATTGGCTTGAGGATGGAAAACCAGTCGGCAAAGGTCACAGTAATCTCCGCAGCGAGATCGGGATACTGCTTGATCAGCCTGTTCACCGCCTGCTCTTGGGTGATCACGCCCCGGTCCAGCATATACCACTCCGGGCTGGAAAAAACGGCCCTGTGGAGGCGCTGCACCAGTTCAGGCTGGTCAAAAAGGCTCTCCAGGTACTCACCAGGATTGAACTTCAAGAGTACGTTTCCTAGGTCAAAGATTACGTTTCGGATCTTGCGCACACAACCGCTCCTCAGCTGCAAAATGGATACCCCTGTCTCTTCGCCTCCCCACCCCCATGTTCCTTCTTGAACGCGGGGAATTTCGTACCAGGTTCCAGCTGCGGTGTGAAGGAAAACGCCCGCTGGGCTGGAAATCAGCAGTAAACCCTATGGACGAGGTGATTCATTTGCCGAGAAAACCCATGCTCAAATTGCTGATTTTGGCAGCCCTGGTGCTGCTGTGCATCCTCCCGGCCCACGCAGGGCCCTACGCCGAATTCGATGCCTTGATTGAGAGCAAGGATGTGGCCAAAATTAGGCGGGCCATCGAGGAGCTGGAGGCCATCTTGAGCCGCAACCCTGAAGATGGAGAAGCACTCTGGCTTGCAGGCAAAGCTTATCTGTACTTAGGGGACCGCACTGAAGAAGGGCGGTTGGAGCTTTTCGAACAGGGCAAAGAGTACGCGGACCGGGCCGTGGAGATCCTCCCCGCTTCTCCCCACGCCCACTACTGGCTTTCCGCGCTGATCGGAAGGATCGGCCAGACCAGGGGCATTTTGAGCAGCCTGTTCATGGTCCGGCCAATGAAAGAAGCCCTAGATCGCACCATCGAGCTCGATCCGGGCTACGCGGCGGCCTACTGGGTACTCAGTCAGCTCTACCAGCAGGCTCCAGGCTTCCCTTTGAGTATCGGCAACAAAAAGCTGGCTTTGGAAAACGCCCAGCGCGCCGTGGAGCTAGAACCGGGCAACCTTGAGTTCCAGCTGCAGCTGGCCAGGGCCCTAGATCACAATGGCGACAAGGATGCAGCCCGCTCCTTACTGCAGAAGATCCAAGCTGACCCGGAACTGAAGAAGGATCCTGAGCTTATGGCCGAAGTAGAAGCCCAGGCTAAGGAATGGAACCTCTAGTACCCTAGTATGGAAATGGAACCATTGGAGGTGGTGATGTCCAAATGGGGGCCGTCCCCATTGCGGATCACCACCTCTTTGCGCCCCGTGAGCTGATTCTCACCCAAGCGGCACTCTACCCGGCCGTTGGAGGTGATCGCCCGGAGAAGGCCCTTGGTGCTGCGGGGCATGCGCAGGTCGATCTGACCATTGCTCGTCCTCAGGCGATACTCTCCGTCCCCCGCCAGAACCAGCTGGCCTTGGATCCGGCCGTTGGAAGTGAGCAGCGCGCTGGGTTCAGTCAAGACCAGTCTGCCGAACTCAATGCGGCCGTTGGCAGTGCGCGCCTGCACCCTGCCGATCACCTCTGCCATGCTGATGGGGCCGTTCTGGGTGCTGGCATCCAACACGCCCCGGAAGGGAACATTGAGCCTGATGCTTCCGTTAGCCGTCCTGGCGCGCAGCTCCTGCAGGTGCTCTCCAGAAGCTAAGATAGTAAAGCGCATCTGAGAGGAGAACATGCCCCAAATCCGCTCCGGGCGCACTGCTGTGAGCACCAAGCGTCTACCCTCGACGCGCTGTTCTACTCTGAGCTCCTGGAGAAGAGCGCGCAAACTCGTTTCGTTCAGGCCCCGCACCGATTTTTCCGCCACCACCCGCGCTTGGCCCGCTTCCAAGGGCTCCCACCTGATGGCGCCGTTGAACCCGCTCACTTCCAGACTGTTAATCTCCGGACCTAAAACGAACTCTTCCACAACCTCCAGTTTTGTCAAGAACATCAGTGCCACTTCCTTTCCCCTGTTCAGCTTGAGTATAACAGCTGGAACCCCCTGTGCACAGGGCCTGGGATTGGACTTCACCTCCGTCTGCAGACCGATCTCCACATTTTTCCTGAGCTGAGCAGGAATCCATTTCTTAGTGCAGAAGTCACCAATCACCTTGATTAAGGAGGGAAGAACATGGAAAAACGCAAGGTCACCATGAAAGGCAAAGAACTTACCGTCCGGGGGCCCAAGCTCAGTATAGGCCAAAAGGCGCCCGACTTCAGACTAGTGGATAACCAGTTCAACCCCAAAACGCTCGCTGATTTCGGAGCAAAAGTGAAGCTGCTCAGCATCGTCCCTTCCCTGGACACGGGGGTGTGCGATGCCCAAACCAGGCGCTTTAACGAAGAGCTGAGCAAGCTCGAGGGCGCTGTAGTGATCACCGTGAGCGTTGATCTGCCCTTTGCCCAGAGTCGCTGGTGCGGGAATGCCGGCCTGAACGAGGCCATCACCCTCTCTGACCACTACGACGTGTCTTTTGGTGAAGCCTACGGTGTGCTCATTGAGGAAATGCGCCTGCTGGCTCGGGCAGTGTTAGTCCTCGATCAGGACAACATCATCCGCTACACCGAATACTTGGAAGAAGTGGCCTCCCATCCCAATTACGAGGCCGCGCTGGAAGCAGTGCGCGCGCTGCTCTAGGGCGCGGCGGGCATAAAACAAGCCGGGCTCAGCTGTTCTGCTGCCCGGCTTTTCTGTGTCCTTTAGCGATTCCAAGTGACGATCTCTTCGAGTGACTTGCGTTTTTTGATGGGCATGGGCCCTTCCCCGGGGTAGCCCAGGGGGATGAGGGCAAGGGGCTCCATGTGTTCTGGCAGGTTCAGTGTGGTGCGGACCTGCGCCGCATCGAAAGCACACACCCAGCAGGTGCCCAGTCCTAAGGATGCTGCCGCAAGGATGAGGTGTTCCACGGCAATGGCTACATCCACATCGCAGTGGTCCTTCCCATCCCGACGCTTCCAGGACTGCTCATGATCGCCGCAGGCCACGATGATCACGGGGGCGTTCCTCAGCCACTCACCCTGATAGGCCTGGCAGATCTCGGCCCGGAGCTGCTCATCAGTGGCCACATAGAAGTGCCAAGGCTGATAGTTCACAGCGCTGGGGGCCAGCCTGGCAGCCTCCAGAACTTGCTCAATCTTCTCCCTTTCCACGGGTTGCTCGCGAAATGTGCGTACCGAATAACGTTCCGCCACTAGTTCCAAAAAGGCATTCGACATAGGCATCCTCCTCATTCTGTGTGCTGGGCGCTGGCTTTACCCGCCCGCTTGACTGCATAGAGCTCTGCATCCGCCCTGTTCAGGGCGTCCATGAAACCTGTATCCCCAGGCTGAAAACGGGCCGCACCCAGGGAAATGCCGGTGGTGACCTTCTCCCCTGCAAACTTGAACTCCAGGGCGGCCACAGACTCCATGATCCGCCTCTGCACCCGCTCTCCCAGTTCAGCGGAGACTACTACCACAAACTCATCGCCACCCCAGCGGATCAGTTCTCCACCACTGCCCACAACGCGTCGCACCGCCGCGGCCACCGCACGCAGAACCTGGTCGCCGGCGGCATGTCCGAAAAAATCGTTCACTTCTTTCAGACAGTCCACATCGAACATCAAGAGCACAGGACTAGGTTCGCCGGCTTGAAAGGACGCAAAGGCCCTGCTGAGAATCTCCACGCCGCAGCGCCGGCTGCGGGCCCCGGTAAGCAGGTCCTCGTTGATCTCTGTTTTTAGTTGAGCCGTCTGCTGACGGAAGAAGAAGTACTCTACCACCAGAACTAGGCCCAACGCGGCCACCACCAGCAGAACTAAGACCAGCACCAGCCTCAGCGACAGCAAAGCGGTCAACCTGCCGCCCTCCTGGGCGGTCTGGTGGAGATGGGGTTCCAGCTCGCTGCGGTTCACCCCCATAGTCACCAACCAGCCGAGCTCCTCGTGCCACAAGGAATAAGCCAGATCGTTGCCATGCTCATCTACCCGCAGCGGTCCCTGGGCAACAGACAGCCACATGCCCTCGCCGAGCTCCAAGGTTGCCAAGGTCTCCTGCACCTTGGCTTGAACCCGCCGCTGCAGCGTGCTCCCGTGAACACCCCACAGTGCCACCAGTTCTCCGTGGAGCAGCAGCTCAGAAAGCTGCAGACCCGCCGCAGCTCCTGGCAGGCGCAGCTCGCCCTGGCTGTACAGAATCTCCCCGCTCACGGGATTCCAGAGCAGAGCGGAAAGCTGCGGCTCAGACTGCATGAGCTGTTGGAAATAACCAGCAAACGCGGGCGCGTCCAGATCCGCCGCCTGCTCCAGCAGCTGCAACCTGTCTGCAATCAGCGCCTCCCAGCTCTGTTCTTCCTCGGACTTCAACCGTTCGATCACCTGCACCACATTGTGCACATTGAGCCGCAGGAAATCTTCGTGCATCGCGGCTACAGTACGTTCGGCCGCGCCTAAGTAGATGCCGGCCACTTGCTGAAAACTGAGCCAAAAAGCATAGCCGCTGACAGTACAGATCACCAGAACCAAGACGGCCATAGTCAAATTGTGGACATGCCCGTGCGGAACTACCCTCCAGCGCAGCTTGGGCCCCATAGCGCAACCCCTCTTGCCCCCAGATTCACTCGGCTGCGGGCAGCAGCCTAATCGCGTAGATTCTGGACCAGAGTTTGCCCGTGACAACAACTCGGCCCGTATCACCATCAAAGGCTATACCGTTGAGCACATCGGCTCCTGGGTTAACTTCTCGTTCCTGGGCAGCGAGTTCCCTGAGATCGATCCAGCCCAGCACCTTTCCTGTAGCTGGGTCAATGCGGCAGATCACGCTGCTCAGCCAGACATTGGCCCAGATTTCGCCTTCTACATACTCCAGTTCGTTCAATAGAGCTATCGCGCCGCCTTCTCCCCTAACCTCCAGGCTGCTCACCGTTTCTAAGGTCTGGGGATCCAACCAGCGCAGGACGCTGGAACCATCGCTCATGATCAGATGGGTGCCATCGGTGGTAAGGCCCCACCCCTCCCCTGCATAGGTGTACTCCCCAATCCTTTCCAGGCTATCCGCATCGTAGATGAAACCGGTGCCTTCCCTCCAGGTAAGCTGGTAGACTTTATCGCCCAGGGCAGCAATACCCTCGCCGAAGAAACGGGGCTCCAAGTCAACGCTTCTCAGCACAGCGCCATCTTCCAGGCGCACCACGCGCAGAGACGATTCCCCATACAGGCCCGTCCCCTCGTACAGCAAGCCATCGCGGAAGAACAGTCCCTGGGTGAAAGCCCGCTGGTCGTGGGGGAAGCTGTCCACCACCTCGATGCGGTAAACCGGTTCCACTGCCAGGCACACCAACACAGGTGCGCCCAGGGACAGACCCATCAACAGCCCCAGAGCAATCGCCACCTTGAGCAGGTTAATCCTCCACCACTCCATAGACCTCCCTCACATCCTGGACGAAGATAATGCCCTTGCCCGGTTCGTGGATCTTCAGCTCATCGCGCACCGCGAGCACGATCTTGTCCGCCAGCTCCTGGCGGGCCAAGATCAACACCATCTCCTTCTCCGGCTCAATCTCCAGGTTCAAAAACCTGCTCGTCTCGTGGATGCTCGAACCCCGGGCGTTGATTATGGTGCCGCCCTTGGCCCCTGCAGCCTTAGCCACATCCATGACCTCTTCGCCCTTACCCTTGTCCACCACCACGAAAACGGCGCGATACACGCTGTCCCCACCTCCATCAGCACTTTTGAAGTCGTACTCGTAGTCTCCGGTGCCCAGAAAGGCTCCCAACGGCATGGCAAAGGCAATACCTTGTCTCGGCTTGTTCAGATGCAGTTCATCGGCGAACATTCTCAGGGCATTGCGGCCCAGGTGCTTTTGGGCAGCTAAGAAAACGATCTCCTTACGGGTATCTGTCAAGCCCAGCAGCTCCGCCAGGCGCCCTGTTACCGTGCCGCGTCCCAAGGCGATGGTGCCTCCGCTGATGCCGTTTTTCTTGGCCATACTCACTACTCTGCTGCCCAGTCCGAAGTTCACTACGACACAGAGCAGCTCATACTGCTTCCGTCCAACAGACTCAGGAGCCATCTGACTCATCCCCTCGTCTTCTTGATCACCTTGTCTTGACCCTAAACACAACTCCCAGCCCCAACATAGTCACAATCCCCGCCATGGCCACCAAGGCGATCATGCCCAAGCCATCGCGCAGGAGATCTGCCCCCTCTAGGGCTCCGGCGGCCCCTTGGAAGAAAGCGAGGATAAAGGTGGTTGTCAAGGGCCCCGTGGCTACGCTGCCCGAATCAAAGCCGATGCCAACGAAGAGATTGGGGACAAAGCGCGCCAGAACCAGAGCAGTTAGATAACCTGGCAGCAGAATGTGCCAGAGCGTCAGCCAGGGCAGCAAAATCCGGAGAGATGAAAGCAGAACAGCTAGGCCCACACCGAAAGCCAAAGCGGCCACCACTACTGTGCGCTTGACATAGCCGCTGGTCACGTCCTCAATCTGCCTGGTGAGTACATACACCGACGGTTCAGCCACGATGGTCACAAACCCCAGGACGAACGATGTAACTAACAGCCAGACCTTGTTTTCCAAGGAAGCTAACTGATAGCCCAACTGACTGCCAAGTTCCATGAACCCTCCGTTGACACCCATGAAAAACAAGAAGGTTCCCAGAAGAGTATAGGCAAAACCTTTGGACATTCTTTGGAACTGCCTCTTGTCCAGTTTGAGAAGCACCCTCTGCAGCACTAGAAAAGATACTGCGAGGGGCAGGAGGGCAACAAAGCTGTCCCGCACAGCGGCGGGAGCCACTTGCCAAAACCTGCCCATCATGGAGCCTACCTCGGCGGAAGCGAGTTCCAGGGTGATTAAGGGAAAATCACGCAGAGGCTTAACCAGATTCATAACCATCACGGCCAAAATTGGCCCGACTGCGCCGGCGCCCACAAGGCCAAAGCTGTCGTCCTCAGCCTGTTTGCTGTCCTTGCGCATGCGGGAGATGCCCACGGCCAAAGCCATGATGAAAGGCACAACCAGAATCCCGGTCACGGAACCAGAAGAGTCAAAGCTTATGGCCAGAAACTCCAGAGAATTGCGGGAGGTGATCCAGGCCAAAATCAAGATCACCCCGTAGGCCACGGCAAAAAAGTTGCGCATGGATACATGCAGAAACACGCGGGCAAAGCCAAGAGCTATCATGAGGGCAAACCCTGCGGGTATGACGCCCAGCAGCAAGCGCGCGGAAATCCCTCCCGCCGTGACATGTTCAATCTGATTGACCAGCACCAATATGCCTGGCTCCGCCACGGAGACAAAAAAGCCCAGCAATCCTCCAGCCAAAAGGAAGAGCCAGAGCTTGTTCGTCTTCACCAGCGCTGAACCGGTAATGCTGCCAAAGGGGGAAATGCCCAGATCAACACCGACAAAGAAGATGGACAGACCGATAATTAAGATAAGCGCACCCACCAAGAACCTGACCACTACTGGAGCAGCCAACGGGACCAGCGTGAAATGTAAAAGCAAAACAATGATGGCTATGGGAAGAACAGCTTGCGTGTTGTTCTTCAGATAACCTACCAGAATGTTCAACCAACCCACCCTACCTTTCCAACTATGATCGCTTTCAGATGCAGATGCTGCCCTGAGACTATCCAGGGAATTTGGGCAGACTGTTCCTAGAAAAAGGAGGGGCAAACCATGAAATCCAAACGCTTTCTTGTTCCGCTCCTGGTGTTGGTCATGCTAGGTACAGTCGCGGCGATACAGGGGCTGCGCAGACAGGCACCTCCTGCACCCGAACTGTTCCAGTCCCAGGTTGCGGCGGCGGAAAACTCCCTGGAGACCATTTCCCGCCTGAATCTAGAAGTTGACCTTCGCGGAGGCAAAGAACTAGAGATGCGCTATTCATCTAACGGAGCAGCCAGCACTCGCATCGGCAGAGACGGCAAAACCGACGCAGCTGCCCTAGGAGAAATCAACAGCCTTTTGGCCGCGCTTCCTCCCTTGGCAGAAGGCAGGCCCCTGGCGATCATCCAAGGGGCTCTGGAACACTTGCAGGTTGATGAAGCAGAAGTAGATGAATTCGAACTGTCCTATCGCCTAACCAACGGCTTGGCGCGCATCATCGAACTGGAGGTAAATAGGGAAGAGGACTGAAAGCCCTTCTGCCTCTCGTTAGGATGCCCCGCCTCCTGAGATCCTACCAGAGGCTTCCTGAACCTCCAGCAGTTTGATGGCCGCCTGCTCGCTGACGGGCCTGGAGAAGAGGAATCCCTGGAGGAAATCGCAGTTGTGCTTGACCAGGTACTCTTTCTGCACTTCCTGCTCCACTCCTTCGGCCACCACGGCATGGCCCAAGCGGTGGGCCATGGAGATGATGTCGCCGGCTATGGCCTGATTCTCTCCTGCGGTAACCAAGCGGTCGATGAAAGTCTTGTGAATCTTGAGGAAGTTGACGTTGAGTTCCTGCTCCCGCGCCAGAGACGAATAGCCTGTACCGAAGTCATCGATGGCGATGATGGTTCCGGCTTGCATTAACACACCCAGTTTTTCATTGATCGCCGCGTAGTTCTGGGTGAACACCGACTCGGTAATCTCCAGGCACAGCTGGTTCGGCTGCAGCCCCGCTTCGCGCATCACCGCGAAGATCTCGTCCACGAAGTCCTCCTGCGCCAATTGGATCGCGGAAACGTTGATCGAGATCTTATAACCTTTTAATCCCCGCTTCTCCAGGCCGCTCAGGAAAGCACAAGCCTTACGGGCAATCAGCTTGCCGATGGGCACGATGAGCTGGTTCTCTTCCGCAATGGGGATGAACTCGCCAGGGGAAACGATACCCAAAGGCCCTCCGTCCAGCCTGGCTAGCGCTTCGAAGGCGTAGATGCGCTGAGTAGAGGCATCGATGATAGGCTGGAATTCCAGAAAGAGAGCATCCTCCCGCTCACCATAGGCCACCCGCAGCAGCAGTTCTTCGATCTCGCTCAGACGGTCCAGCTCGGCAGCGAGGTCTTCATCGTAAAAACGGTAGGCAAAGGGCCGGCTGCGGTCCGCCCGCTCGGCGCTGATCCCCGCATGATGGATGAGATCCTCAGGCTCCGCTAACTCCCCACCTATCTGGCGGATGCCGATGCCGCAGCCGTAGGTGTTCACAATGGCCACAGTCTTCAGTGTCTCCACCACTTGGGCACAAAACTCGATGAGCTCACCGCGGCTTAAGGGTTCTTGAATGTAAAAGGCGAACCGTCCGTAGGCAGCCTGGTAAAGATGGCGGGTCGGGGTGCAGTGGCCGGCCAGGCGCTGGGCCACGCTGCGCAGCAGGTACTCGCAGAAACTGAATCCGTAGATGGAGTTGATGGTGTTGATGCGGCGCAGGTTAAACAGGACCACAGCCCGCTGGGGGTACTCACCGCTGCGGCCGTCTTCTGCCATGACCGCCCTTAAGGCCCGGCGGTTGGGCAGGCCCGTGATCAGATCTAGTTCGCTGATGCGCTTCAGCTGGAGCTCGCTTTCTTTGCGCTCTGTAATATCGATGATGATGCCTTCTAAAGCCTCAACCTCACCCCGCTCATTGAACACGCCCATACCCATTTCTAGAACCCATTTGCGCTCACCGCTTTTGGTGGTGATCTCATACTCAAATTCAAACGACCGCCGCTCAGAGAGTACCTCCTGCCATTTCTGCCAGAGCAGTTCCCGGTACTCAGGCGCAATGAGATCGTTAAAGGAGAGATCTCTGTTGTACAGCAGGCTCTCCGCGGAGTAGCCGGTTAACGGCTCACAGCCTTCGGAGACGAACTGCATCGTCCAGGAACGGTCCCAAAGGCAGCGGTAAGCCATACCTGGCAGGTTCTTGAGCAGGACCGCTTTGCTGCGTTCGCTCTCCGAAAGGCGCTCTTCCACAGACTTGCGGTCGGAGATGTCTTTGATCATATATATAGTCCGCTTGGACTCCGTGCCCGGCTGGGCGAAGGGCGTGGCCGTGAGCTCCACCCAGACCTGAGACCCATCAGGACGCAGGATGCGCTGTTCCATGCTGTAACTGAGGATTTTCCCTTCCTCCAAGAGCCTGCGCTGCTCCCGCTCCCTGGCAGCATCCTGGGGATGGATAACCTGTCCCCACCCCTGCTCCACCAGCTCGCGTCGGGAACGTCCAGCGATCCTTTTAAAGGCATCGTTAACAATGGGATAGAGGTTTTCGCTCCACTCCCCCGGTTCCAGAGGGAGGCCCACAGCAATACCTAAAGAACTCTGGTTGAAGATGGCCTGAAGAAGTGCTGCGTGGTGGGGATGGGCGCTGCTTAGGGCCTGCAGTAAGCCATCTTGGTCCTTGACCAGCACAACGGGAATGGAGTGTTCACCGCTGATCGTCTCCAACTCCCTGGCCAGACCGTAACCATCCAGATCTGCCTGTCTGCGGCAGATCACAATCAAGTAGATATCAGAGTTGCTGCGAATCTTGGCAGCAGCATCCTCTAGCGTGCTGCAGATTAACGGCTGGAACCCTCCCAGCGCGCCTTTACGACTCCCGACTTCCGCCAGGCAGTCCCCTACGATCATGATTTTTCCCGGCAATGTTGCTGCTCCTCTCAACCAACAGTGAACGCTCGCAGACGTTCTCTGATCTCTTCCACACAGACCCTCTGCATCCTGCACCAGACAACCGAACGATTCCGAATTTAGGCTAGCTGTCAGCCCCCTAACCCGGCCGGGGCCAGTGCGTCCCCCAGAACATGAACAGAAAGCACGTTTGCGGGCAGAAGTTTTCTGGCCAGGTCCACTAAGGCGAGGTGGTGGGTGAAGAGGATCACCTGAGTCCTCCCGGAGAGGTCAGCGAGCACCTGCAGGGCCTCAGCCGTCCGCAAGTCGTCGAAGTTGACCAGAAGATCATCGGCGATAAAAGGCAGGGGTTCCCCTTGCTCCAAAAAGCCCTCAATGCTGGCCAGGCGCAGCGCCAAGTAGAGCTGATCCTGGGTACCATCGCTCATCCCTTCCACGCCAACCAGTTCTTCACCACGCACGCCCCTGATCACGGGTCTGCCCTGGTGGTCATAGTCCACGGCCAAACCCTGGAAGCTCCCTCCGGTAAGGCGTTCGAAAATACGGCCTGCTCGGTGCAGTACCGGATTCTGGTACTCTTCCTGATAGCGCTCCATGGCCCGCTGCAGAACCAGTGCGGCCGTGCGCAGCTGCAGGTATCTCCCTGCTGCCTTGGCCAGCCCAGCTAAGACTTCCTGGGCCCGCTCCGCTGCTTCTGCTGCCTCTGCTGCGCTGCCCTGCACCACTGCTTCGTACTCCTTTTTCAACACTCCGAACCCCTCGTGAAGCCTAACCTTGTCCTGCCGCAGGCGCTGCATTTCCTCCGTTAAGAGCTGCAGCTGGTAAGCTGCGGCGTCCAGGTCTACTGACTCCGCTTCCTCCGCCAGCTCCTCAAGGGACAGGCCATCGCCCATCTGCAACAGCTGTCTTTCCAGCTGGACAAGGCGCCCGCGCAGCTCCACCGCCTGGGCGTGGCGGTTCAGAACATCCTCCAACTCCCGGAAATCGGCTGCACCCGTTTCCGTGAGTAGAGCATTGAGACCTTCTTGGGCCTGGGCGATCTGCAGACCCAGTTCGCTTAGGCTTTCCCCCAGCTCCGCCAGCTGTTTTTCCTTTTCCCTGCGGGTGGCCAGCGTCCTGGAAGCATCTCTGCTCAGCTGCCCCAGATGCTCCACCACTACGGCAGCATCCATACCCTGGATGTCAAGGTGAGCTTGCTGTGCGGCCTGGTACGCCTGCAGGCGGTATTCCTCAATGAACTTCTGCTGCCGACATGCGCTCCGCTTGGCCAGAGCCAGCTTGTCCAGAAGCTCCACAAGCTCCTGGGCCTGGGCTAGAAACGCCTTGGCAGCCTGGGGAGTGGTGCCGGCAGGCAGGCCCACTTCGGTTAAGAGATGCTGCCACCGTTTCTCCCACTGTTCCTGCTGTGCCAGCAGTTCTTCCACACGGCGCTGCGCTCTGGCCGCTTCCAGCTGCTGTTCCCGCAGGCGCTGTGTCAGGCTGTTGTAAACACCTCGGCGCTCCAGCTCTTCCTGGCAGATTCTTTCAGCCCGCGCCTTAAGCTCCACCAGCCCACCCTGAGCATCGGCCCCAGCAGCCTGCAGGGCAGCGCTCAGCTTGTCAATAAAGCTCTGTTTCTTCTGCTCCAATTCCTCCGCAGCCCGTTCGGCTTGGCGGGCCCGCTGGAACAGCTCGCAGAGGTCTAGGCAGCGCTGCAGCCATTCCAGCATCTCCTTTGGACTCAAAGGCTTGATGCCAACAGGGCGCCACAGCTGTTCCCACTTGTGCTGAAACTCAGCCTCCTGCTGATCCAGGGCTGCCGCCTCGCCAGCCCTCTCCTCAAGCTCGCGCTCCACTGCTGCCAACTGTTCCACCAAGGCCTGGCGACGCGCCGCTCGATCCGCGGCCCGCCAGAGTTCATCAGCCTTCTGGTCTGCCGCAGTAACGCTCTGTTCATAGGCCTCCGCCAGAGGCCTGTGGCCGGCAAAGGCCCTTTCCTGCTCCCGATCAAGCACACCATCGAGCCAAGCCCGGCGAATCAGCTGCCAGCCTTGATCCCGGTATGCTCTGGCCTGATGCAGCTCCTGAGGCGTAACCAGCGGCCCTGCAGCCTCAAGCCCCGCGAGCTCCTGGATCAGGGCAGCGCGGCGCGCCTTGAGGCTGTCCATGGCTCGGCCCAGCTCTCGCCTTTTCTGCGCTAACTCCTCAGCCTGGGCCGCGCAAGCAGCAACGGAAGCCGGCAGAGGCAGCTCTGCCGTGACCAGCTGCTCCACATTACCCGGCCACAGGGGAAGACGCTCCCGCTCCAGCGCTGCCGATGCCTGCAGGTCCGCCGCCAGCTGTTCCTGCTGCGCACAGGCAGCTTCCAGATCACCCGCTTTGCTCAATTCGGCCAGCAGCGCCTGGAGCCCGCTGATATCTGCCAGAGCACCAAACCGCTCCAAGACCTGCTGTGTAGCCTGCAGATCGTGGATTCTGCTGGCGGCAGCTTCTTGGGCCTGGGCCAGCTCCACAGCCAAAGAGTTCCAGAGATCGGAGAGCTCGTGCACTGCCTCCCTCAGGTGGATGGGCAGCCGAAACTGCTCCCCGGCCTGAAGATCCTGGGCGAAAGGGTTAAGCTCTCTGAGCTTGCCTAGAGCGCTCTGTTCCAGAGTATCTACCTGTCCCCTAAGTACGGGCAGGTCCTGCACCGCCTGCCGGTACTGGCCCAGCCCCTGCTGCAGCAGGTTGATGGTCTCCTCTTGATCCAGGATACCTTGGGGCAGCTGCAGGGCTTCCAACTCCTGGTGCAGCAGTGCCCAGCGGCGCTCCGCGGCGCCGCGCCTTTCCTGGGCTTGGCGCAGCAGCGTGCTGTATGTGCTGAAGCGCTCCTGGCTGTCTGGGGCCAGGGCAGGCAGTTCTCCCAAAGACTGAAGGGATGCCAGTACCGCCTGGCGCTCTGCCAGTAGAGGCTTCGTGCGCTGGATGCGCTGCAGTCTCTGCCGGCGCCGCTCGGCTGCCTCCAACTGGCGCTCCAGGCTGGCCAGGAGTTCCTGCTGGTGCAGGTAGTTGCTTTCCAGTTCGGCAAACTGGCGCGGTGACAGGGCGGCATTGGCCGCACTCTGTTTCAACTCACGAAACTGTTTGGCCAGGCTGTTCACTTCTGGCTTGCTGGCTGTGGGCTTAAAGAGAGCACCCGCCTGGTTGCTCAGCTCCTCCAGGCGCCGCCTGAGTTCGTGCAGACCGGAGGCGGCAGCAAAGAGGCTCTCCCCCAGGCTCCCGCCTGCTTCCAGGAGACGTTGGCCCCCTTCGCGCAGACGAAGATGGTCCAGCCCGAACATGTTCTCATACTCGCTGCGCTCCAGTCCGCAAGTAAAAGGCAGGAGAATGTCCTCGTCCAGCGGCTTGTCCTCCAAATCCCGCAGAGTGCTGCGTGTACCGGAGCGCCTCCGGAACAGGAGGCGTGTGCCGTCGGCCAGTCTCAATCCAGCTTCGATGCGCAAGGCCCTGGGAGGATGCCGGAAACTAGCACCGGAGCTGCGGATCGGTCCAAAAAGCGCATCAGATACTGCCCGGAGCAATGTGCTCTTCCCTGCCTCATTGCGGCCGTAGATAATATGCAGGCTCTTATCCAGGGGAAACTCGATGCGTTCATCCGTGAACAATCCAAAGGCTGGTAGATACAGGTATTCAATCCTCATGGTTCTCCTCCCCTCGTGGACTGAGCACAAGCTCGGCCAAGGCTTTCGCCTCGACCACAAACTCCAGCAAGGTTTGGGGTTCGTCCAGATCAAGTTCGGGATATTCCCTGAAGAGCTCTGCCGGGAGTTTGGCCTTCAGCTTCTGAAAGCTGTCCTGCACCGCGCTGAGCAGCTCCTGGTCTTGCGCCAAGTCGGCGAAGAACTGCTGCAGAAAGCCCGCAGGCAGGTGTTCCTGGGCCAGGTGGGTGCTGGGGCTGGTGGTGCGCAGCTGCACCTTCTCCACCCAGCTCTCTGTGCCCGCCTCTTCGTGCACCGCGGCCCGGACCTCCGCCTCTAAGCGCTCCGGGTCGCGGCGCAGGGCGCCGTCCAACGTTGACTCACCCCACAGCTCGAAGCGTACAGCCACCAGGCGTCCTGCAGCTCCTTCCAGCTCCCGCCTTGTTCTGCTGCGCACGGCGTCCAAGAGCTCTTCTAAGCTTGTCAAGGGAGCGCAGTCTATGGAACACACACACCAGCGCAGCACATCCAGATCAACGTGCTCCACACTGCGCACCCGCCCGTGGTCGAGGGTCACCAGGGTACAGCCCTTGGGTCCGGCCTCCCGCACATGCCTGCCCTGGAGGATACCAGGATAGACTATCCAAGGCTCTTCGTGGACAGCTTCCCGCCCATGTACATGGCCCAAGGCCCAGTAGTCGTAGCCCTTGTTCACCAGTTCATCCACACTGCAGGGCGCGTAGGGCTCGTGCCCTTCCCTGCCTTCCAAAGCCGTGTGCAGCAGGCCGATGTTGAACAGGCCCGAGACAGGGGGCGGATAGCTGCGGGCCAGGTTCTCCGTGACCGCGCGCTGGGCATAGCTCTGCCCGTGCAGGGCCACGCCCAGCTCCTCCAAAATGATCGTCTCGGGCTCGCCCCACTGAAACTCCCGCACGTGTTCGGGCAGTGTGAGCCGGAGCGTGATCTGACTAGCGGCATCGTGATTACCTCGTATCAAAAAGACGGGAATACCCGCTTCTTTCAGACGGTTCATCTGGTTGATGAAGTAAAGCCCAGTACTGTAGTCGCGCCAATCACCGTCGTAGAGGTCTCCGCAGATGAGCACAAAGTCAACTGCTTCCGCGAGAGCCAGCTGTACGAGATTCTCCAAGGCCTGCCTGGTGGCGCTGCGCGCCAGGTGTGGCGCGCCTTCATAGCGTTCTAGGCCGCGCAGGGGGCTGTCCAGGTGGATGTCCGCTGTATGGATGAACTTCACCATGCAGCCTCACTGCCCAGGACGACTTCCACTTCGTGCTCGCCCGATGAGAACAGGGGCAAAAGGTTGCCCTCAATTTCCCGACCATCCACACTGACTTTGGCCACTCCCCGGCTTACGTGCTCCGGATTGCGCACCCTGATTTTGTACACGGCGGCCCGAAACTCCCTGCGCACCTCATAACCATCCCACTGAGGCGGGATGCAGGGGTCCAAGCGCAGACCGTCGTAATCGGGCTTGATGCCTAGGATGGCTTGGGAAATAGCCACGTAATTCCAGGCTGCGGTACCCGTGAGCCAGGAGTTCTTCGCCTGCCCGAAGTTGGCCGCATCCCGCCCGGCAATCATCTGTGCGTAGACATAAGGCTCCAGACGATGCAGTTCGGAAATCTCCTCGCGGTAAGCTGGGCAGATCTTCTTATACAGCTCGAAGGCCCGCTCTCCCCGGCCGATCACCGTCTCGGCGATCATCACCCAGGGGTTGTTGTGGCAGAAGATGCCTGCGTTCTCTTTGTAGCCAGGCGGGTAAGACGAGATCTCTCCTAAGTTCAAGTAGTAGCGGGAGTAAGCGGGGGTCTGGAGGATGATCCCGTGGTCTGTCTCCAGAAGCTGGGCCACAGAATCGAGGGCTTGCTTCGCCCGTCCATCATCCAGGCCGATTCCTGCCATCACACAGAAGCCCTGAGGCTCGATGAAGATCTGGCCTTCAGCACACTCTTGGCTGCCCACCTTCTGGCCGAAGGCATCATAGGCCCGCAGGAACCAGCTCCCGTCCCAGCCGTGGTCAAGGACCGCCTGGATCATGCGGTCGCGGTGCTCCTCCGCCTCCCGGGCCTCCTGTTCCAAGCCCCGACGGCGGCAAATGGCGATGAAGTCATGAGCTGCATAAACAAACAAGCCGGCAATAAACACCGATTCGGCAACGGGCCCTTCTGAAGGCCCCGTGGTCTGGAACGACTCACCGGGCTCTTCCGAAAAGCAGTTCAGGTTGAGGCAGTCATTCCAGTCTGCCCGGCCGATCAGGGGCAGCCCGTGTGGACCTAAGTTGTGCACCACATGATAAAACGAACGTTTCAGGTGTTCAAACAGGCTGGCGCTGTTCGCGGGGCCGCTGTCGAAGGGCACTTCTTCATCTAAAATGGAGAAGTCACCCGTTTCTTTGAGGTAGGCTGCCGTACCCACGATGAGCCAGAGGGGATCGTCGTTGAATCCGGAGCCTATGGCGTGATTGCCCCGTTTGGTCAGGGGCTGGTACTGATGATAGGCGCTGCCATCGGGAAACTGGGTGGAGGCCAGGTCCAGAATCCTCTGCCGGGCCCGTTCCGGCACCTGGTGCACGAACCCAAGGAGGTCTTGGTTGGAATCGCGGAAACCGATCCCCCTCCCAATGCCCGATTCAAAGAAAGAGGCGCTGCGGGAAAGATTGAAGGTGACCATGCACTGATAGGGATTCCAGATGTTCACCATCCGATCCAGTTTGGCATCACCGCTGGCCAGCTGGTATTTCCCCAACAGCCCATCCCAGTACGCCCGAAGCTCCTCCAGCGCCTGAGCGACCTGTTCAGGCCGGGCAAAGCGCGCCAGCATCTCCTTGGCCTTTTCCTTGTTGATCACTCCCGGTGCAGCCCACTTTTCTTCTTTGGGGTTCTCCACATAACCCAAGATGAAAATCAAGGTCTTGCTTGCACCCGGGGCTAGATCCACCAACAGATGGTGGGAGGCAATGGGCGACCACCCGCTGGCCAGTGAGTTATTGGCGCGGCCTGCGAATACCACTTGCGGCTCCTGCAGGCCGTTATACACCCCTAAAAAGCTTTCCCGGTCCGTGTCAAACCCGGCCACTTCCTCGTTCACAGCGAAGAAGGCGTAGTGGTTGCGCCGCTCCCGGTATTCAGTCTTGTGATAGATAACAGACCCTTCTACCTCCACTTCTCCTGTGCTGAGGTTGCGCTGGAAGTTGGTCTGATCATCCTGGGCATCCCACAGGCAGAACTCTAGGAAGGAAAAAACGGACAGGCTCTTGGCACAGGTGCTTTCGTTGGTTAAGGTGAGCTGCATCACTTCGCCGTTGAAACCCAGGGGTACAAAGAAAAGCTGCTCAGCCCTTACCCCGCCCCTCGCTCCCGTAATCTTGGTGTAACCAAGTCCGTGGCGGCACTGATAAAAGGTTAGTTCCTTTTTCATCGGCCTAAAGCTCGGCGACCATACATCCTCACCGTCTTTGATATAGAAACAGCGTCCACCTTCATCCAAGGGTATGTTGTTGTAGCGGTAGCGAGTTAGGCGCCTGAGCCTGGCATCCCGATAAAAGGAATAGCCGCCTCCTGTGTGGGAGATGAGGCTGAAGAAGTCCTGGCAGCCCAGGTAGTTGATCCACGGATAGGGAGTAAGTGGCGTGGTAATCACGTACTCCCGCTGCACATCGTCAAAAAAACCAAATCTCATGGCCATCCCCTCCATGGCATTTCCTATCCTATTCTCCACCTACGCTCACTCTTCCTTTTCTAAGGGCTTGAGAGCAGTTTTTCGCCACCCGCAGAGATGAACTCTTTACAGGGGACAAGACCTGTGGTATTTTAGAACTTGAAAGACATAACTCATATAAGCCTGCAAATTTGGTGCAGGAGTTTCTACGTGGCGACCTATATCGCCTACGCTATGAGTGACCTATAAGCGCTGTTCAGTAAGGCTTCCCCGAAGCCATTATTGACGTTTCCTGCGGCTTGTCGAGCACTCGATGAGTTTTTTTG